>CAUPUB010000053.1:0-14954 GCA_963514535.1 uncultured Fretibacterium sp. | reverse complement strand
CCTCAGCCGAGGTATCCCCAGGCGAAGATCGCCATGAAGGCGGCCAGCAGCAGATCGAACAGGGCACGGCCCCTCTGCCCGGCCCTCATGCGCCGCACCGCCATGAACGTCATGGCTGCGGCACAGAAGAACAGGATCACCGCAGGAATGGGTATAGCCATCGTCATTGTCCCAACCGCACCTCCTCCGTCATTTTGCGTTCGCGGATTTTCCGCATAAAAACCCATGGCACAAAACGCCCCACCCTGTAGAGTAGCGAAAGAGGCTCCGGGATGCAATAGGGGATTCGTGAGAGAAACCGGGCTCCGGGGCACCGACAGATTTTTTCAGTTTCTTCCAGGAGGTTTTGCCCATGAAGTTTGCCGATCTGTTCACGCTTGGGTTCGTTCTGAGCTGCGTCCTGCCGCTGGCCGCGACGGCCTGTGCCGCGGAGAGCGGGGAGGATTCGTCCTCCCCTCCCCCCGTCCTCCCAATGGAGGATTTCTTCCGCAACCCTGAGGTCGGCGCCTTCTCACTGTCGCCCGACGGGGCTAAACTGGCCTTCGTCAAGCCCTGGGAGCGCCGGATGAACGTCTACGTCCGCGACATCGAGACGGGTGCGGAGAAGCGCGTGACGAGCGCGACGGAGCGCGATATCGCCGGCTTCTTCTGGAAGGGCAGCGACCGCATCGTATACATCCAGGACAAGGGCGGGGACGAGAACTTCCACATCTACCTGACGGACATCGAGGGCAAGGCATCGCGGGACCTCACGCCGTTCGACGGCGTCCGGGCCGGGGTGCTGGACGACCTGGAGGAGGACCCGGAGCACATGCTCCTGGAGATGAACCGGCGCAATCCCGAGGTCTTCGACGTCTACCGGTGTGAGCTGGCCACAGGGGAACTCACGCAAATTGCCGAGAACCCCGGCAACATCACCGGCTGGCTGACCGACCACGACGGCAGGCTCCGCGTCGCCTACGAGACGGACGGCGTCAATGCCAGCCTGCTCTACCGCCCGACGGAGAAGGACGAGTTCAAGACGCTCGTCACCACGAACTTCAAGGACTCCTTCTTCCCTCTGATGTTCAGCTACGACAACAAGCTCCTCTACGTGGCCTCGAACCTCGGGCGAGACAAGATCGCCATCTATACCTTCGACCCCGACGCGAACAAGACGCGGGACCTCGTCTTCGAGCACCCGGACGTGGACGTGTCCAGCCTGATCTCCTCCAAGAAGCGCAAGGTGATCACGGGCGCCGTCTACACAACGGACAAGAGCCACTATCACTTCTTCGACAAGGACCGCAAGGAGCTCCAGGATACCCTCGAGAAGTTCTTCCCGGGCTACGAGGTTGCCGTCACGGGAATGGACGACGAGGAGCGGCGCGCCACCGTCAGGGTCTACGGGGACCGCACGCGCGGCGGCTCCTACCTCTTCGACCGGCAGAACAACAGCCTGACGAAGCTGGCGGACCACTCGCCCTGGCTCAAGGAGGCCGAGATGGCGCCGATGGAGCCCATACAATACACCTCCCGCGACGGACTGACGATCCACGGCTACCTGACGCTTCCCCTCGGGGTCGCGTCCAGGGACCTTCCGCTGGTCGTCATCCCACACGGCGGGCCCAGTGCGCGCGACGACTGGGGGTTCGATTCGGAGGCGCAGTTCCTGGCCAACCGCGGCGCGGCGGTGCTCCAGGTCAACTTCCGCGGCTCCACCGGCTACGGCAAGAAGTTCTGGCAGGCGGGCTTCAAGCAGTGGGGGCGCGCCATGCAGGACGACGTCACCGACGGCGTGAAGTGGCTCGTCAAACGGGGCGTCGCCGACCCCAAACGCCTGGCCATCTACGGCGGCAGCTACGGCGGCTACGCGGCCCTGGCGGGCGCGACCTTCACGCCCGACCTCTACGCCTGCGCCGTCAGCTACGTGGGGCCGTCCAACATCTTCACCCTGCTGGAGAGCATTCCCCCCTACTGGGAGCCCTACCGCGAGATGGAGTACGAGGAGATCGGGCACCCCGTCAAGGACAAGGAGCTGCTGGAATCGATATCGCCCGTCCTCCACGCGGACAAAATCCGCATCCCGCTCTTCGTGGCGCAGGGCGCCAACGACCCGCGCGTCAAGAAGGCGGAGTCCGACCAGATCGTCGAGGCCGTCCGCAAGGCGGGCAAGGACGTCGTCTACATGGTCAAGGACAACGAGGGGCACGGGTTCCGTAACGAGGAGAACCGGTTCGACTTCTACCGCGAGATGGGCGGGTTCCTCAAAAAGCACCTGGGCCTGCGCTGACCCTTTTCGGACCGTCTGCGAGTGGGAGGAGGGCTCCTTCCTCGGAGGGTGTTTTGCGGATTTTCGCCCTTCCCCCGCTCGGATGCGGAATATGACGATGACGCGCCCGCCGTCCTGCTCCATAATGGCGCGGTGGGATTCGAACACTCGGACTTGAACACACGGAATGAGAAAAGACTTTTCGGCCGTTATTGTGTGGCGGAGGCCAAGGAGTGACGTATTGTGACGAGGACGGTATTGTCTGAGAAGATTCCCCCGATCGACAGGATGGCCCCGGCTCAGCTCGAGTCGGCGCTGTTCGCCATGGGGTGCTTCAAGGGCCTCGAGGCCAGGCTCGGCATCACGAGGGGGGTCTGGAGGACCAGCGTGGGGTACGCGGGCGGGTCCTTTTCCACCCCCACCTACGACGACGCCGGCGACCACGTCGAGACCGTGAGGGTGGAGTACGACCCACGGACAATCAGCTACGGTCAGCTCCTGGAGCTCTTCATGTGCTGGTATTGCGGCACGCCTCCGGACGCGTCGCCGCGCCGCGCCCCCTGCATCTTCGTGAGGGACGCCAGGGAGCGCCGCCTGGCTCAGGCCGCGGCCGACCGCAGCATCCTCTGCGGCCGCAGCTATCCGAAGGCGCGAATCGTTTCCGTCAAGCCGTTCCATCCTGCGGAGGCCCGGTGCCAGAAGTACTATCTACGCAGCGTCCCCTGGCTCTTCGAGGAGCTGATGGTCCTCTACGGCGAGGAGGAGGGGCTGCTGCGGTCCACGTCCGCAACGCGGCTCAACGCCTTCCTGGGGCTTCCCGCCGTGCCGTCCCCGCGCTGCTCCCTGCCGGAGGACATCGACCTCTACGGACTGACGCCCTACGCCGTGCAGGCGCTGCAGCACCTTGGAATCTGAATTTGGAGGCTGAGCACCGATCAGGCAGCAAAGGGGGAGATGCCCCCGCCGAGAGGAGATCCCTTTATGAACATCACCATTGTCGGTTTGGGCGGAGTGGGAGGAATCGTGGGCGGACGTCTGTCCGCGGCGGCGGAGGACGTCCCGGGGCTCCGGGTGACCTTCTGGTGCCGCGGCGGCACCCTGAGGAACGTCCGGGAGAACGGCCTGCGCATCACAGGACCCGACGGCACGCTCACCGTCCGGCCCGCGCTCGCGACGTGCGACCCCGCGGAGGCCGGGATCGCCGACGTGCTGTTCTTCGCCACCAAAGGGTATCAGCTCGAGGAGGCGGCTCGGGCCGCCTTTCCTCTCGTCTCGTCCTCCACCCGCGTCATTCCTCTGCTCAACGGCGTGTCGGCCGGCGAGGCCCTTGGACGCATCCTGCCGCCCTGCGACCTCCTCGGCGGCTGCCTCTACATCTCCTCTCACGTCGAGTCCCCCGGGACGATCCGGCAGGTCGGAACGGTCCAGCGCCTCCTGTTCGGCAACGGAAAGCTCAGCGAGGCGGAGAACCGTATACGCTACGCCGACCTGGCGCATATCCTCAGAAGAACCGGCATCCAGATCACCCTGACGGAACGCATCGACATCGAGATGTGGGCCAAGTTCCTGTTTTTGTCCCCCTTGGCGGCAGTCACGACGCTTCGCCGCAGGACGATTGGGGCGGTGATCGAGGACCCCGAGGGGCTGGCCGACGTGATGGACCTGATCCGGGAGGCCGAGGACCTGGCCCGGTCCCTCGGCGTCGCCCTGCCGCAGAACATTGCGGACCTGACCCTGGAAAAGGCCCGCTCCTTCGCACCCGACACCAAGACCTCCATGCAGCTAGACCAGGAGCAGGGCAGGGCCACGGAGCTCGAGTTCCTGGTCGGGTACGTCTGTCGCGAAGGACGGCTCCGGGGAGTCCCGACTCCCGCCTACGACAGGTTCTACGAGGGACTGAAGGCCATCTGCAAGGCCGGGTAGGGTGGGGTCCGTAAAGATGAGATGTAAGAGACGCGGGGCGTTCCCTTCCATCTCCGCTCTTTTCCTTGTCGTGTCGTTCCTGACGGCGCCCTCCGCCGGGGCCGACTCCCTGGCGTTCTCCTGCGCAACGGGCGACATCGAGGCGGTCCGCAGCGCCCTCGCCGGGGGAGCCAACCCTAACGCTCCCGACGAATACGGCTTTCCCCCGCTCTGTCGTACCGTGAGCGCCGGGGTGGACGCCCCGCTCTCCATGCACCTGGAGGTGATCCGCCTGCTCGTGGGCTCTGGGGCGAAGATCGACGCACCGTCCCCCGGAGGCGATACCCCCCTCCTCCTCTCCCTTCGCAAGGGACGCACCTTCACCGAGGTGACCGAGCTCCTCCTCGAGCTGGGCGCCGATCCCAACGGACCCGGCCCGACCGGGCCCTTCGGCGGGCTTTCCGACGGAGAGCGCCCCCTGGACGCCGCGGCGCGGGAACCCGCCTCCGTGCGGCAGCTGGAGCTTCTGCTGTCGAAGGGTGCGGACGTCCGGCTGAGGGACGGAACGGGACGCAGCCCCCTGGAGACGGCGGTCACGTCCCCTAATCCCTCCGTGGAAAAGGTACGCCTGCTGCTCGACGCCGGGGCGGACATCAACGAAACCTTCGGCCTGTGGGAGGAGGAGGGGGTCACGCCGCTCATGGCAGCAGCCGCCCTGGGGTCTCCCGACCTCGTCCGCCTGCTGCTGGACCGCGGTGCGCTGGCCGCCCTTTCGAGCCGTTCGGGGCTCCGGGCGCGCGATTACGCCCTGCGCGCGGGACGGGAGGAGAACGCCGCCCTGCTGCCCTGACTTTCTTCCACTTTAACTTTCTTCCACGGGGCACGGGGATGAACCCCGGGCCCCTTTTTTTGTCCGCCCTATTGTAAACTAAATATAATATTGAAGTTTACATTTGTCCGTCGCCGTGCTATAGTCTTTGCTCGATTCGGCAATCCGCGGGCGGCGGGCGCTCATGTTCGGATACGGGGGTGCGGGGATGGCGGTGAAGGACGAGGTCCTGAGGATGCTGGAGGCCCACAGGGGCGAGGCTTTGTCCGGGGAGTCGGTTGCGGAACGGCTCTCCGTCTCGCGGGCCTCGGTCTGGAAGGCGGTGAGGGCCCTGAGGGAAGAGGGGCACAAGATCGGAGCGTCCACGCGCAGGGGCTACCGGATGGAGCCGGACAGCGACGTCCTGTCCGAGGAGGGAATACGGGCCTGCCTCTCGGAGGGGTCCCCCGTCCGCGGCGTCGTGTGTCTCGCGTCCGTGGACTCCACCAACACCTACGCGAAGGGGCTGGCGCTCTCGGGCGGGGCGCACGGCACGCTGGTCGCCGCGGACCGGCAGACGGCGGGGCGCGGCCGGCGCGGACGTTCGTTCTTCTCGCCCCCGGGGACGGGGCTTTACATAAGCCTGATCCTGCGCCCACGCATCGAGCTGGAGCGCTTCCAGACCGTGACCATCGCCGCGGCGGTCGCCGTCTGCCGGACCATCGAGGCCCTGACGTGCCGCCGCCCCCGCATCAAGTGGGTGAACGACATTTATTTGGATGGGACCAACGGCCTGGAGGGGGCCGACGGCGAGGAGCGCAAGATCTGCGGCATCCTGACCGAGGCGGTCAGCGACGTGGAGAGTGGGGCGATAGAGAGCGTCGTCGTCGGCATCGGGCTCAACGTCTCGACCCGGGACTTCGCCCCGGACCTGGCCCGCGTCGCGGGCTCCCTCTTTCCGGGAAGCGTGAGTCGGAACCGTCTGGCGGCGGGGATTGCGGAACGTCTGCTGGACTGTCAGGAGCGGCTCGGCGACCCCGAGCTGATCCGGGAGTACCGGGACCGTTCCCTGCTCCTGGGGCGGGAGGTTTGCTTCATTCGGGACGGGGCGGAGTGTCGCGGGGTGGCCCTGGATATCGACGCGCAGGGCTGCCTGCTCCTTCGGGAGGAGGGCGGGACGGTCGTAACCCTGAGGTCCGGAGAGGTGTATCAGGTGCGCCCGGTCCGGACGAATTAAACGGGGCGCCGGGGAAGAGAGAGTTTCCTTGTCTATTATGTCATTTTATTTTTCACCCAACGGGTGAAAAGTAAAATGACAGACAGGTGTCCAGAGGACAAGTCCTCTGGTGGGGTCTGGGGCGAAGCCCCAGGGCCTTGTCTGTTGTTTTGGGGCAAGACCCCCATGTCGATTTTTGGGAGAGATTTAAGATGAAGAAAGGAAAATTTCTGAGCACACGGGAGCTGGTCCTCTGCGCGCTCTTCTCCGCGCTGACCGCTGTGGGGGCGTACATTCGGATTCCGCTGCCCATGCTGACGCTGACGCTGCAGTTCTTCTTCACCAACCTCGCCGCCCTGCTCCTGGGGCGGAAGCTCGGTGCGTTCGCCGCGGCGGGCTATGTCCTTGCGGGGCTCGCCGGGCTGCCGATCTTCGCCGGCGGCAGCGGGGGCGTCGCCTACGTGCTGCACCCCACGTTCGGCTACCTCGTCGGCTTCATCGCCGGGGCCTGGGCCGCAGGCTTCGTCGCCGAGCGCCTGAGGCCGGGGATGAGGACCTGGATGCTCGCCGGCCTGACAAACCTGGCGGTGCTCTATGCCCTGGGGATGGCCTACTACTACCCCATCGCCAACTATTACCTCAAGACCCCCTTCGGCGTCAGGGCCCTCTTCTACTACTGCTTCCTGCTTCCTCTCCCGGGGGACCTCATCAAGTGCTTCCTGGGCGCGGTTGTGACCGACCGGCTCAGGGCCATGCTGCCGGGCGGAATGCTCCCCTCGGTCTTGGCAGGGCGTGAAGTGTCCGGCAAGGGGGATGCGGAGGGGTAAAGCCTCGCTCAGGGCCCGGGTCTGCGGATCACCATGCGCTCCGCGTAGCGCCCGAAGAAATGGTAGCCGGAGCCGCCCTCGGCGACGATGTCCAGCAGCTCGTTCGGGCGGGTTACCAGGACCCCGCCCAGGACGTCGACCCCTCGCTCGAAAAATGCCTCGGGAAGCATGCTCGCCGTCGGCCCCGCCACGACGACACGGGCGTCCGGCCGTGCCATCTCCAGCAGGCTGGACAGGGTGCCGTTGAGGATGGTCGTCCCCGTCACGACCAGGAGATCCGCCCGCGGCACCACCTCGGACGCACGGTCGGCCGGAACGTAGTGGGGCATCTCGCGTTCCTTGAGGGTCCTCGGGTCCCGCTCCAGCACCCGGAAATCGACCGACTCCGCCAAAAGGCGCTTCAGCATCGGGACCAGCGCCCCGACCACGACCGCACAGCCGCCCCTCGGCAGCTCGACGTCATCGAACGCGTCCCTCCCCAGGGACAGCTCATAGGGCTTCGAGGGCATCCGGTCCCAGCAGGCGGCGCTCAGGGCGTTGAGGACCGCGACCCCCAGCGCCTCGCGCAGGACGTTCCCGCAGGAGAGGTCGTCCAGGAAAGCGCCGACGGGACGCCCCCGCAGTTTGCCGGACAGGGGCATCTCCCGGGCGGAGCTGGGACAGCAGACCGCCTGGGGAATCTCCTTGATCGGCGTGAAGGAGAGCCCGCCATGTCCGTTGCTGAGCTTGACCCCCGTGAAGAAAATTCCCAGCACGGCACGTTCGACGGTCATCCCGTCCAGCCCGTCGCCCAGGCGGCCCCGCACCGCCGCTACGGTATCCTTCAACAGCACGTCCGTCACGCTATCGACCTCCCGCCGCGAAAGTTTTCAATCCCAGGATTCACGGGCAAGGCAGGAGACCGCTCAGGCCCCCGGCCGGCTTTTGCCCGAATCACTTTCCGTCGATGATCTCCGATATCTGCGCGTCGCTCATGTCATACAGGAAGAAGGTGGCGTAGAATTTGCGGATCTCCTCCCTCAGGGGCGCCTCGGGCATGAGCTCGGGATAGAGCTTGTTCATCATCCACAGGATGGTCAAGGGCTGCTCCACCGTCCGGTTGCCCCAGACGTGCGCCACGGTGGGGACGACGAAGCACCTTTTGTTCTTCACGGCGGCGACCCCACGGTAGTTGGGGTTCCCCCGCATCTCCTCGATCTGCCTGGCGGTGTTGGCGACGATCACGTCGGGATTCCAGAGCAGCAGGTCCTCCAGGGTGTAGGTCCGCCTCTCGCCGGACGACCGTCCGTCGTCGGTGACGCTGATGCCGCCCGCCTCCCGTATCCACCATTCCGCGATGATATGGGGCTGCGTGAACCCCACGGGGTCGCCATAGAGCACCTTCAGCCGGTCCTTCTCCGGGATGCCGGACGTCAGGGACCGGGCCTGGGCGAGCTTCTCGTCGAAATAGGCGATGTAGGCGTCCGCGGTGTCCTTCTTGTCCAGCACCTCGCCCATCAGGGTGACGGCCTTCTTCACGTCGTCGACGTTCTTCCATTCCAGATAGACGCAGGCGACCCCGTTCCGCTCCAGCACCTGGGCGGTCTCCTTCGTCATCGCGAAGCACACGTCGGTCCGGGCCTGGAGGATATTCTCCAGCAGCAGCTCCCTGTTGGCGTCCTCGAACAGGGGGCCATTCGCGATCTGGGGGGCGAACTGATACTGCATCTTCCACCGATCGGTCTTGGTGAAGCCGGCGGACATCTGGTTGTAAATCTTGCTTCCGTCACCCATCAGCTCCACGAACGCGTTCAGGACCCCGACCGAGCCCAGGGTCCCGATGCGGTGAATCTCCGCCGGAAGCACGACGGACCGCCCCGCCATGTCGACGACCGTCCTGACGTCGGCCGACGCCGCATCCGCGGCCAGCGCCATCCGGGGCGCAAACACAGGGCCACTGCCGACCGATACGGCAAGCGCCAGGCAGAACGACAAAACTCCCAACCGCAGCACAAACTTCCTCATGTTCCTTCCAATTTTCATGACACTATCCCTCATAACACTACCCCTCATAATACTATACCTCCTTCACTATTATTGGGTTCCATTCTCCGCATCGTTCCCTCGCCGGGATTCCCCCCGTCGTCCAGGACGGGGACGCAGACCTTCACGCACCCGCCTCCGGCGACGGGCGCGCGGGCGACGACGGTCGGGGTGTCGTAGAGCCCGGACAGAACCGCGTCGTCGATGACCGCGTCCGGCGCCCCCTGCGCGAACACGGCGCCGTCCTTCAGCAGAAGCACCTCGTGCGCGGTGAGAAAGGCGTGGTCCGGCGAGTGGGAGGTCATCAGCACGGCGTAGCCCTGCCGGGCAAGGCCCCGTATCGTGCCAAGCGCCCGCACCTGATTGCCGAAGTCGAGGTTCGCGGTGGGCTCGTCCAGCACCAGGAGCCGCGCCTCCTGGGCCAGAGCCCTCGCCATCAGCACCATCTGCCTCTCGCCCCCGCTCAGGTGTTGGAACACGTGGCCCCTCAGGTGTCCTATCTCCAGGCGCTCCATGGCCAGGGCCGCCTTCCGCCGGTCCTCGCGGCCCGGGGCGTTCCCGAGCCCCAGGTGCGCGACCCGCCCCATCAGCACGACCTCCTGGACCTCGTACGGAAAGGTCAGGGCCGAGGACTGCGGCACGTAGGCCATCAGGCGGGCGCGGGCACGGCGCGTCAGGGCGGCCAGGTCCCGCCCGTCCCAGAGGAACCGCCCCTCGTCCGGCCGCAGCAGGCCCAGCAGACAGCGGAGCAGCGTGGTCTTCCCGGTGCCGTTCGGGCCCAGCAGGCACATCACGCGCCCCGCGGGTAGGGTGAAGGATATGTCCTCCAACACGATTCGGCCGCGATGATAGTGAAAGCCGACCCCCTGCGCCTCCAGCACTAGAGCCACCCCTTGCGGACCCGGGAGAGCAGGACCACGAAGATGGGGGTCCCCACCAGGGCCGTCAGCACGCCCAGCGGCAGCTCCACCCCCGGAACGCCCCGGACGATCGTGTCCATCCCGAGCAGGAAGAGGGCGCCGACGCCGAACGAGGTCGCGAGAAGCCGCGAGTAGTCGGCCCCCACCAGCAGGCGGGCGATGTGCGGCACGACCATGCCGACCCATCCGACGATGCCGCAGATGCTGACCGAGACGACCGTCATCAGGGTCGAGGCGAGGATGACGACCGCCTTGACCAGCCCCACGTTCACCCCCAGGGCAGCCGCCTCCTCGTTGCCCGCGGACAGGGCGTTGATGGAGTAGCGAAAGAGGAACAGGAGGAACAGGGAGACCGCCAGGAACGGCAGCAGGACCAGGACGTCGTGGTTGGAGCCCCGCCCCAGGCTCCCCATCAGCCAGAAGGTGATGGAGGGCAGGACGTTGTCCGTGTCCGCCATCGTCTTGAGTATGGAGAGCAGCGCCTGGAAGAGGCTGGAGACGACGATGCCGCCCAGGACCATCACCGTGATCTCCTGTCGTGCGAAGGCGTAGCCGATGGCGCTCGCCATCAGGACCGCCAGGCTCCCGAACGCGAAGGCCGAGACCTGGACCTGCCACCAGGCGAGGTTGTTCAGCATCGCGAGGGCGGCCCCGAACCCCGCCCCGGCGGAGACCCCCAGCAGGTCCGGCGAGACCATGGGGTTCTTGAACAGCGTCTGGTACGACGCCCCGGCCGCGGAGAGGGCGCCCCCCGTCAGGATCGCCAGCAGGATGCGGGGCAGGCGCACGCCCAGGACGACGGTCTCGAGCGTCGGGTCCCCGTTCGGGGCCGCCATCCCGAGACGCGAGAAGACGATCTCCGCCAGGGTCCCGGGGGAGAGCGCGAAACGCCCGACCCGGAAGGCGAGGATTCCGCCCGCGAGGATGAGCAGATAGAGCAGGCCCAGCTTGACCGTAAAATAACGCCCTCCGCCGGAGGCTTCCAGCATGTCCGTTCCCCATCCTTTCTCCTGTCGACCCCGAAACGATGCCAGGCCAGGCAAGTTATTCCATAAAACAATTCGATGTATTAAAAGAAGCATAGGATAAAAGGAACGCTGCGTCAAGGTGAAGGACATCCTCGAAGTACGTCGGCGCGGCGTTCGCTACGTAACTTTACGCATTGATTTTTTCCGTCGACAAGAATATCCTCTCAAGTGTAAAGTTTTGTATGTCAAACTTTATGTGTCGAGTGCGTCTTCTATGCGATTCCTGTGCACAGAAGAATTTTTACCAAGGAGATTTTTTGCGATGAAACATTTTGGAACGATGAAAAAGAAAATGACGGTGGTCCCGACGCTCCTCCTGTTCCTGTTGTCGTTCGCCGCCGTCGGGCGGGCCGAGGTGCGGGTCGTCGCCACGACGACGATGCTCGCCGACCTGGCCCGAGTCGTCGGCGGGCCCCATGTCGCGGTGGACGGCCTGATGGGGCCCGGAATCGACCCGCACCTCTATCAGGCCAGCGCCGGGGACGTCGGCAAGATGCGGAGGGCGGACGTCGTCGTCCACAACGGACTGCACCTCGAGGGCAAGATGGGGGACGTCTTCGCGGCGCTGGACCGGCAGAACAAAACCGTGATCTGCGCCGCCGACGGCATCGACCGGGCGGATATCCTGACGGACGAAGGGGGTATCCCGGACCCGCACATCTGGTTCGACGTCCGGCTCTGGAAGGACGCCGCCGCGGAGCTGGCCCGCGGGCTGGAGAAAGCGGACCCCGACCACGCGGAGGACTACAAGGCCAATGCCAAAATGTACGAGAAGGACCTCGAGGACCTCCAGCGCTACATCGAGGACAGGGTTCGGGAGGTCCCCGAGGGACAGCGCGTCATGGTGACGGCGCACGACGCCTTCAATTATTTCGGGAGGGCCTACGGCTTCGAGGTGCGCGGCCTCCAGGGCATCAGCACCGCGGCCGAGGCGGGTACCGCGGACGTCAGCGCTCTGGCCGACTTCATCGTGGAGCGCAAAATCAAGGCGGTCTTCGTGGAGTCCTCCGTCCCGCGCAAGACCATAGAGGCCCTCCAGGCCGCGGTGAAGGCCCGGGAATTCGACGTGGGCATCGGCGGCGAACTCTACTCCGACTCGCTCGGCGGGGCTGGCTCCGGGGCGGAGACCTACATCTCGACCGTAAAGGCGAACGTGGACACCATCACGAACGCCCTGAAGTGATCCCCGATTCCGGTCAGGTATGGATGAAATCAGGTATGGATGAAATCAGGTATGGATAAAAATGGAGACACGTGAAGAAAGTCCCTGGGCCCTCCAGGTCGAGGACCTGACCGTCGCCTACGATATCGAGCCGGTGCTCTGGGACGTGGACCTCGACATTCCCCGGGGGAGCCTGACCGCGGTCATCGGCCCCAACGGAGCGGGTAAGAGCACCCTGATCAAGGCCGTGTTGAAACTGGTGCGGACCGTGGCGGGCGAGGTCCGCATCCACTCGGAGCGGGTCGCCTACGTTCCGCAGAGCGGCAGCGTGGACTGGGATTTTCCCGCCACGGTCCGCGACGTGGTGCTGATGGGGCGCTACGGGCACCTGGGATGGTTCCGGCGACCGGGGGCGGTGGACCGCCGGATCGCCCTGGAGACGCTGGAGCAGGTGGGTATGGCCGAGTTCGCCGACCGGCAGATCAGCCAGCTCTCCGGCGGCCAGCAGCAGCGGGCCTTCCTGGCCCGGGCCCTGGCCCAGGAGGCGGACCTCTACCTGATGGACGAGCCGTTTCGCGGCGTGGACGCGCGGACGGAAAAGGTCATCGTCGAGCTGCTCAAGCGCCTGAAGGGAGAGGGAAAGACCGTCGTCGTGGTGCACCACGACCTCCAGACGGTCCGAAGCTACTTCGACTGGACGGTACTGCTCAACCTGCGGCTCATCGCGGCCGGACCGACCGACGAGGTCTTTACGGAGGAGAACGTCCGGCGCGCCTACCGCAGCACGGAGACGCTCCTGGGGGAGGGCGCGTCATGAACGCGTTTCCCCTGCTGCACGACTATACCTTCCAGGTCGTCGCGCTGGGGGCCGCCCTGCTGGGGATGGCCAGCGGGATGATCGGCAGCTTCGCGGTGCTGCGCCGGCAGAGCCTGCTGGGGGACGTGGTGTCCCACGCCGCGCTGCCGGGCATCGCCGCCGTTTTCCTGATGACCGGGACGAAGGATACCGTGTGGCTCCTGATCGGGGCTCTGTGTTCGGGGCTGTCGGCCACCGGCTTCATCATCGGCGTCGTGCGCTACTCCCGCGTCAAGTTCGACACCGCGCTGGCACTGGGGATGTCGGTCTTCTTCGGACTGGGGCTGGTGCTGCTCACTTACGTGCAGAAGATCCCGAACGCGAACCAGGCGGGGCTCCAGCGCTTCATCTTCGGGCAGGCCGCCGTGCTCCTGGAGAGCGACATCCTCGTCATCGCGGTCACGGGCGCAGTGCTGCTGGCACTGACCCTTCTTTTCTGGAAGGAGTTCAAGCTGCTGAGCTTCGACCCGGAGTTCGCGCGGAGCCTGGGGCTCCCCACCCGAAGCCTGGACGTCCTTCTGTCCGCCATGACCGTCGCTGCCATCATCGCGGGGCTCCAGACCGTCGGGGTCATCCTAATGAGCGCGATGCTGGTGGCCCCGGCCGTCGCCGCGCGACAGTGGACGAACCGGCTGGGGGTCATGGTGGCGCTGGCGGCCCTCTTCGGAGCCGTCTCGGGCGTGGCGGGGGCCCCTGCCCGCCCCCCCCTGCCCCAGCCCCCCCCCCGCCCCCCCCCCGTCGTGGCCGCGGACGTCCTCGTGCTGGTCAGCCTGGCCCTCGGAAGGGCGAGAAGCGGCCGGGGCCGGAAGGGGGGCGCGCCGGGCCATGTCTCCCGAGCTTGAGATTCAGCTGATCGCGGCGCTCGTCGCCATCGCCTGCGCGCTGCCGGGCTGCTTCCTCGTGCTGCGCCGGATGTCCATGATGTCCGACGCAATCACCCACACGCTCCTGCTCGGGATCGTCCTCGCCTTCCTTGCCACGCACAGCCTGACCTCCCCGCTCCTGATCCTGGGGGCCGCGTCGGTCGGGCTCCTCACGGTCTGGCTGGCTGAGACGCTCCAGCGCTCGCGCCGCGTCTCCGAGGACTCCGCCATCGGCCTGACCTTCCCGCTGCTCTTCAGCATCGCGATCATCCTGATCACGCACTACGCGGACTCGGTTCACCTGGATGCGGATGCCGTCCTGCTGGGCGAGCTGGCGGTCGTCACCCTCGACCGCATGATCGCCGGCGACGCCGACCTTGGCCCCAAGGCCGTCTGGTCGATGGGCTGCGTGGCGTTCCTCAACCTCGCCGCCCTGCTCCTGTTCTTCAAGGAGCTGAAGCTGGCGACGTTCGACCCCATCCTGGCGGCGCTCCTGGGCTTCGCGCCCGCATGGCTGCACTACGGACTGATGGCGTCCGTTTCGGTTACCGCCGTAGCGGCCTTCCAGGCCGTGGGGTCGATCCTGGTCGTCGCGTTCATGGTCGGGCCCCCGGCGGGCGCCTATCTGCTGACCGACGATCTGAGGAAGATGATCGTCCTGAGCGCCGTCATCGGGGTGCTGAACGCACTGGCGGGATATTGGGCAGCCGCGTGGCTGGACGTCTCCATCGCGGGCAGCATCGCCGTGGCGACGGGGCTTTCGTTCCTCGGCATCTTCATCCTGTCGCCCAGCCGGGGGCTGCTGAGCGCTGTTCGGCGGCGGGCCCGCCAAAAGATGGAGTATCGGGAGCGGATCGTGCTGATCCACCTCCGCCACCACGAGGGCAGCGGGGACGAGGCCGAGGAGCTGGGGGTCGGCTCCATCCACCGGCACCTCGGCTGGCCGAGGGAGCTCGCCGGCTCCGTGCTGCGGCGTCTCGAGGCCAAGGGGAGGATCCGCGTCGAGGACGGGGTGGTGAAACCCGCCGACCGCGCCTGAGCTGCAAATCAAAACCACCGGCTTAGCCGGTGGTTTGCACTGGCCCTGTAAGGGCCTCAT
>CAUPUB010000052.1:0-15351 GCA_963514535.1 uncultured Fretibacterium sp. | reverse complement strand
GGGTCGCTTAGGGGCTTCATCAACGAGCAACGCGAGTTGCGTCGATCACTTAGTTTTCTCACCAGCCGAGTTGGTCGCTTATAAGCGAGACAGCAAATCTTTGATTTGCGTTTTCGAGCTTAGGGGCTTCATCAGGTTCTTCACCAGGGGCTTCATCAGTTGCTTCATCAGGGGGGCCTTTCTTTATTAGGCGCGAATTGGCATAAGGACTATCTGTGGTTCTGGATTCGATAAATGTTATGATAAAACTGGATAAATTTTATAAGGTATGATATCCTTTACTCAGAATTGGGGAGGAGGAATCTTATGTGAAGTTGTCGACCACCACACGATATGGTCTGCGCGCTCTGTCCGACCTCTGCGCTCAGGGCGATGAGGGGCCTGTTGCCGTGAGCGATATCGCCCGGCGTCAGGATATTCCCGCCAACTACTTGGAGCAGCTCTTCGCCAGATTGCGGCGAGGAGACATCCTCCGCAGTGTGCGTGGTGCTCAGGGAGGGTACCTCCTGGCACGTCCTGCCGGGGAGATCACCGTGGCGGAGATCGTCGATGCTCTGGGGGAGTCCATCACCTTCGGAGACTGCCAGACGGAGGTGGGATGCGATCAGATAGCCAGCTGTCCGACGTTTTCCCTGTGGCGAAGGGTTCGGAACTCGATCGACGAGATATTGAAGGCGACAACTCTGGAGGATCTCGTTCGGAACAGGACGCTTTTCCAGGATAAATTTCAAGATGAAGATGAAAGGGATGAAGATGGAAGGGTGGAACTTTGAGCCCCTTGCGATTTCGGATTTTGCCCTGAGGGTATTTGAGAAAGTAGCTTGAACCACGTTTGACTGGGGGGACAACGATGCAGAGTGCGTACCTCGATTACTCGGCAACGACGCCGACGGATCCCGAGGTTCTGGCGGCAATGATGCCCTACTTTACAGAGGTCTTTGGCAATCCTTCGTCCGTTTATTCCTTTGCTGCAAAGAGCCGCAAGGCGATCGATACGGCACGCAGCCAAGTGGCAAGGGCCTTGAATGCCGACCCCGACGAAATCTTTTTTACGGGCAGCGGGACCGAGGCGGACAACTGGGCGCTGAAGGGGACCCTGGAGCGCCTGCGGAGCAGGGGAGACCACCTGATTACGACGAAGATCGAACACCACGCCATCCTCCACACCGCGGAATACCTGGAGAAGGTGGAGGGGTTCCGCGTGACCTACCTGCCCGTGGACTCCGACGGGCGAGTTCGCATGGAGGACCTTGAGGCCGCGATGACGGACAAAACCGTTCTGGTCTCCGTGATGTTTGCCAACAATGAGGTGGGGACCATCCAGCCCATAGGGAAGATCGGTTCACTTTGTCGGCAGCGGGGCATCCTGTTCCATACGGACGCCGTGCAGGCGGCGGCCCAGCTGGATATCGACGTCAAGGCCCTGAACATCGACATGCTGTCCCTGTCCGCGCACAAGATGTACGGTCCCAAGGGAGTGGGTGCCTTCTACCTGCGTAAGGGGCTGCGGCTCGAGAACTTCGTCCATGGTGGCGGCCAGGAGAAGGGACGGCGCGCCAGCACCGAGAACCTGGCGGGCATCGTGGGGCTCGGTGTTGCCATCGAGAGGCTGAAAGCGCGCCTGCCCGAGGAAAAGGCACGCCTCTGCGCCCTTCGGGACCGGCTGATCGACGGCGTTCTGAGCAAGATCCCGGACACCAAATTGAATGGAGCCCGAGGTGACGAGCGGCTGCCCAACAACACGAACTTCAGCTTCATCGGCATAGAGGGGGAGACCCTCCTGCTGGATCTGGACTCGAAGGGGATATCGGCCTCGACGGGCAGCGCCTGTTCCTCGGCGTCGCTCGAGCCCTCCCATGTGCTTCTGGCTCTGGGGCTGTCTCATGAGATGGCGCACGGTTCCCTACGTATGACGCTGGGGCGCGGTACTACCGGCGAGCAGGTAGATTATGTCCTGGACGTGCTTCCTGAGATCGTAGCCCGGCGGCGGTCCATGTCGCCGCTCTGGGAGGACTTTCTGGAGCGCCGCGGAAAGTAACGGTGGCTCGTCTCCCTGACGATAAAAATGGGGAGGCGTGCTCAACGAAAGAGACATGTCCTGGGGGTGGACGGAATGGCACTGGATTACAGCGAGAAGGTCATGGAGCATTTCAGCAATCCGCGTAACGTGGGAGAGATAGAGAATGCCGATGGGGTCGGCGAGGCCGGAAATCCCAAATGCGGGGATATAATGAAGATATATCTGAAGGTCAAGGACAACGTCATCGAGGACGTCAAGTTCAAGACCTTCGGATGTGCGTCGGCTATCGCGTCGTCAAGCATGGCGACGGAGCTCATCAAGGGGAAGACGATCGACGAGGCCTGGAACCTGACGAACAGCGCCGTCGCCGAGGCGCTGGACGGCCTGCCGCCCATCAAGATGCATTGCTCCGTTCTGGCGGAGGAGGCCATCCATACGGCGCTCAACGACTACCGTGCCAGGCACGGGCTGGAGGTCATCCCCATGAAGCACTATGACCACGACCATACCGTGGCGTGAGGTATAATGGATTGTGTGTTTGTTTCGTGACTTTGTTCCAGATGGAAACCCTGTGTTTTTTCCGCAAGCTCTCCGATAGGTGGTGTCCCTGTGTATAGTTTCCGCGGATTGAATCCTTTTGAGCATGGCTCAACTTCAACTGAGGAGGGCGAAAGAATGAAACCAATCTCCACAATCATTATTGACTTCATTGATACGACAATGTCTATTAAAAATCTGAAAGTCTACTTTTCCGATCATGGAAAGATTCTTGTCCTGGATGATGAGTTCGATACGCTTTTCAAGTTCGATCTTCTTTTCTCAGACACTGATTTTTCCTGCCAGATTTTGGTGCGGGACAATGGAGGACTTGCTTTGAAGCATTCCTTCAACATCCCCTGGACGGATGGTAAGGCGATTCGTGACTTTATGAAGCAGGTTGAGGGGCTTTATAACTCCCTTTACGATGATAAAACATGAATGATAAAACATAAACAGCAAAAGGCTTTAAGCATTTTTCGTCTCCCCAAAAGTAGGATGGCAGCTTAACCTTGGAAAGGGCCGATGACGATTCCTTCTGCTTTTCCCAGAGGTTGCGGATGTCGCTGCGGCCCTTTCGGAAAATAGGACGCCGTTTGTTGACAAGATCGAGTCTGGAGTATAGAATACTGCACGTTGTTGTAACGGGGCTGTAGCGCAGCTGGGAGCGCGCTTCCCTCGCACGGAAGAGGTCGGGAGTTCGAATCTCCTCAGCTCCACCATTATTTTTCGGGGCGTGGCGCAGTCTGGTCAGCGCACCTGCTTTGGGAGCAGGGGGTCGAAGGTTCAAATCCTTTCGCCCCGACCAGCGCAGACCTAAAGTGTGTCGACGCGGGAATAGCTCAGTTGGCTAGAGCGATGGCCTTCCAAGCCGTAGGTCGCGGGTTCGAATCCCGTTTCCCGCTCCATTACGAATGAGACGCGCTTGTAGCTCAGCTGGATAGAGCAACGGCCTTCTAAGCCGTAGGTCGCGGGTTCGAATCCTGCCGGGCGCGCCAAGAATTGAAAATGGTGAGCGTAGTTCAATTGGTTAGAGCACCGGATTGTGGTTCCGGGGGTTGGGGGTTCGAGTCCCCTCGCTCACCCCATAGGAAACTACGCGCTCGTAGCTCAGTTGGATAGAGCGACGGACTTCGGATCCGTAGGTCGCGGGTTCGAATCCTGCCGGGCGCGCCAAAGAGAAATGGACTGTTAGCTCAGTTGGTAGAGCAGCTGACTCTTAATCAGCGGGTCGTGGGTTCGAGTCCCTCACAGTCCACCATTACCTTTTTCAGGAACCTCCAAGATCGTCAAAAAAACCCGCTGACAAGCGGGTTTTTCTTTTGTCTTAGCTTAGCTCCAGAAAAGTCCACCATGATATGCTACAATTCCAGACACAAACGGCCTACAATCGGCCTACAATTTGGCCCACAGGCCACAGAGGCCCCTATTTTGTGGGCCACTTCGTAAGAGTTGAGAGCATCTGGGTTTATGCCGTGGGGTGACATTTTCTCTGACTACTTATAGGGTGACTTTATCACAGATCAACGACAGGGACGTTGACGTGTCTTGACAAGCCCATAGCTTGTCGATAGAATACTCAATGCTTTGCCGGGATGGCGGAATGGTAGACGCAGTGGACTCAAAATCCACCGGGGGCGACCTCGTGGGAGTTCGAGTCTCCCTCCCGGCACCAGAATTAAAGAGCGTCAAGGCGCTTTTCCCTTCTTAGGAAAAATAGAGCTTATCTTCGGTGTCTTCAAGGTGTTAAGGGGGCGACTGAGGTCGTCCCTTTTTCTTGGTTGAGTAGCTTGTCGCACCACAGCATAAAAAAGGCATCCCTTTAAGCAGTCAATTCAATCCACAGAGCCGATAGAAGGTCGAGCGAGCGGTACGCTTCGAAAGTCGGCTCTTTCCCTATTCGCTACCGGTATTCCGCTCCTCAACCCCAAAACTGCAGCATGTCCGCGCGAAACTGCGTGGCGCTCAAGGCTGAAATACGATAAAATCCTGAGGATGTTTAAGTCAGGTTGGCCTATGGCGCTTTTGTCCGTTTGTCCTTAACATAAAACTCTGTGGGCAAGGGTATGTTGTGCTTTTTTGAAAAGTCCTTGACCCAGGATGCTCGAAAGGTTGTGTTCCGTTTGGTGAAGCCCCGATCCAAACCGATCTCCGGAAGAACTGCTGGCGCTGCATTGAACGCGCCCGTGCCCCTCGTGCCCCCGGCGTTGCTGGTCCCCCTGTGGTTCGCCGCTCTGGCGCTCCCGAACCTGGTCTACTCCGGTGTGTCCTTTTACGACACCCTGCACATCATGAAGTGGACGGTCACGGGCGCGCCCATCGCCATTGCGCTCCTCGTCGCGGGGGTACGGCTGGCCCTATACGGGCGGAATCGGATCCGTTTCGAGGTCGACCTTTTCGGCGCGCTCTGGGCTCTGCTCCTGCTCTACTGCACTGCGCAGCCCGTATGGGCTCGCATCTCCTCCTTCACGACGCTCGTGCACGAGCTGATCTGCTTTGCGGCGGTCTGGGCCTTCTACGTCCTCTCGATGGCCTCCTTCCCCAATCGGGCGATACGGCCGCTCCTCTGGCTGGCCAACATCAATGCTGCGGTCAACGTCCTGTTCGCCGAGCTCCAGATTCGGAACCTCAACGACCTGGCTTTTCTGGAGGATATCCCGGTCCTTGGAGGGCTGTCCGACCTCAGTTCCCTGATCCTTCCGACGCCCTGCCACTACATCGGCAATACCGCCCAGCAGAACATGTTCGGGCTGTGGATGGCGGTCTGTGTCATGAGCTCGGTCTACCTCTACATCGCCTACGCGGTGACACCGGACGGAAAACGGCGGCATCCCGCCGTGACCGCCCTCAACCTCCTGCTGATGGCGGCGAACATCTGGGGGCTCTGGAACAGCACCAGCCGGTCGGGGATCCTCTCCCTGTTCGTGGGGCTGGTTGTTCTGGGGCTGGTCGTCCTGGTCCACTTCGGCAGGGATTACGCCAGGCGCTTGGGGGTGGTGGCCCTGCTCTTCGCCGCGGTCCTTGGGGGAGCGATGCTCATGAACCGGGAGCGTGCCGTCGAGCTGGTGGCCAAGACGGTGGACATGGTGCAGGACGCCGGGACGGTCGGGGGGCGAAGCGGGATCTGGACGACCTCCTGGACGATGCTCAAACAGCATCCCCAGGGCGTCGGGGTGGGGCAGTTCAAGTGGCACTACCTCGAGGCGCAGCGCGAGGCGTTCAAGACCCGCGACTACCCCTGGCAGTATACTCACTGGGCCCACAACGAGTTCCTGCAGTGGTTCTGCGAGGCGGGCGTCGCGGGGGGCGCCGTGCTCCTCCTGATGTTCGGGCTGTGGTTCTTCGCCTTCTTCGGCAAGGTGTTCCGCAGGGACCCCCTCTCTCCGGAGGTCATCTGGGGCTCCGCGCTCGTGGCCCTGATAGCCTTCAACGCGCTCTGGACGCGGCCGTTCCACCGGATCGAGAACATCCTGTGGCTGGCCCTGGCCTTCGCTGTCACCAATCGGGAGGTCCTGAAGGGGCGTCTGGGCTGGAGGGCGTCCTTCTCCAGCGGCTTCACGAAGCTGATCGGCATATCCTTCGTGGCCGTCGCCCTGGTGGGGCTGATCTACCTGGGGAGCGGCATCGAGGGGAACCTTCTGCTGCGTCAGGCGCTCTCCACCCGCTCCGCGATGGTGCAGCGCAGCCTGCTGGAGCGGGCGGCGCTACACCCGATGGTGCGTGAGGATGCCTTGAAGAACCTGGGCTACCATTACTACCAGGTGGGGGAGCAGACGAACGACGTCCAGACGATGGCCCAGGGATTCAGTTTGTTGTGGCAGCACTTCCTGAGGGAGCCCCATTCCGAGGACCTGAGCGCACTGCTGCAATGGGCGCAGCGATTCCAGCGGGTCGAGGTCCTGAAGGAGCTGATCAGTTACCTCAAGCCCGGGGCCTACCGCCTGGAGACGCGTAAGGGGGTGCAGGACAGCCAGGGCAATCCCGTGGATGTGGTGGTGATGGTTCCCGTCCAGAGCTCGGGTGGTATGTACGTCGCCTCGCTGGAGGAGACCGAGGCGTCCCCCGACTCCGCCCACGAATCCGGGGATCCGGAGACCCCGGTCCTGTCGGACGAGGAGCCCGTCTCCCGCTAGCGGGGGTTGAGAATTTTGAGGCGGAGGGGTTTCACGCTCATCGAGATCCTCGTAGTCGTCCTGCTTGCTGGAATGGTGACGACGCTGGCTCTGGCTCCGGTGGTGTTCACGGTCCGACGCGTCGTCGAAACCCAGGCCGACTACTCCGACGCCGGGGCGCTCGAGCGAACGCTTGCCTTTATCGGAAAGGACGCCGCGGCCGCCCTGCGGCTGGCGCCCATTGCGGTGAAGGTGGAGGATCACCGCGCCCTCGGGGGAGCGGAGGACGACGTGCTTCTCGTGGCGAGCACCGCGCCGGCAAAGCAGAACCTCCCGGCGGGCTGTCTGGTCTACAGGATCGACCGCGGCGGGCCGATGCGCGGGGATACCCCGCCCGGCCTGTACCGTTGGCTGCTGCCGGGGAAGGACATCGCCAAAGTCGATGCCGCCAAGTTGCGGGGCGAGACGGGGCAGTTGGTCCTGCCCGGCGTGACGGCCTTCGGCGTGGAGGCGGTCGTCAAGTCGGAGCGGGAAAAGGAGTACGAGGGAGGGCTCCCTGCGGGGCTGGTCGTGACCCTCGTCAGGGGCAAGGACGAGGAGCGGCTCGAACATGTCTTCGTGTACCCGTAATGCCTCGAGGCTTTGCCCTGGAGCCCCATCGGGGGGCGCTGCCCCCCAAACCCCCTGGCCGGGGAACAAGTCCCCCGGCGCCCCCCTTGACCGTTCCCGCGGGGGGGCAACGCCCCCTCACGGGAACGGTATAAAGGGTCCCCAGGGAGCTCGCTCCCTGGGCGGGGTCCAGGGGCGGAGTCCCTGGCAGGGTTCGGGGCTTCTCGGGCCGCGAAGGCGGGGGTTTGTGCTGATCTCGGTGCTGATGCTGGGGGTCCTGCTCGTCTCGTGCGCTTCGGCCTTCGCGTGGTTCGTCCGTCTCCAGGTCCACAGTGCTCTCAGGGAGCGCGTCGCGCTGACGAACCGCAGCATGGCACAGGTGCTCACGACCTCCGTGATCGGCGCGGTCTCCAAGCTGTCCAAGGAGACCGACGCGGACAGCCCGCTCCAGGAGTGGTACAAGCCGTTCCTCCTGCCCGCGGACAACATGGGGCTCTGGGCGGTTCGGGTGATGCCGCTCGACGACAAAATCCCCGTCCGCAGCCTCTTCCTTCCGGACAAGAACACCGTCCGAGGCGAGATGAAGCGTCCCTGGGAGGACCTCTGGCAGAAGATGGGGCGCCGGGAGCTGGCCGTCCTGGCGCTGGACTTCATGGATGCGAACGACAGGGCCCGGGTCGGCGGTGCGGAGCGCGGGAGCTTCATCAACCGCCCGCCGCTCGACATCTCGGAGTTCCTGCTGTTGGAGGAGGTGACCCCCGAGCTCCTCGGCGGAGTCCCCGGGCATCCGGGGCTGGCCGACTTCTGCACGGTCTGGAGCGGGGGCAAGGTCAACCTGAACGTCGCGCCGCAGCGGGTCCTGGAGCTCCTGCCCGGACTGGACGGGGGGCTGGCGGGCCGGGTGGTGGAGTACCGGAGACGGAACGTCATCAGGAGCCTGAACGACCTGCAGAAGCTCCCGGGCCTCTCCCCGAAGGTCTCCACGATGTTGACCAACGTCGCAGGCTGCAAGAGCCGCTATTTCTCGCTCCAGATAGAGTTCCTGGAGGAATCCGCGGGAGGGACGGCCTTCGACATCGTCTTCGACAGGTCGGACGAGAAGATCGTCCGTTGGGAGGAGTTATGAACGTGATTCTGAAGGGGACCTCCGATCTCGAGAACATCGACCTCCATCGTGTGGCGGGCGGTACGCTGCAGCGCGTCTCCGCCGTGCCCCCGTCCCGCCGCGTCCGGCGGGCCGCGGTCCTCGTCCCGATGCGCTCGCTCTCCGTCTCGCCCTTCTCGTTTCCGTTCGGAAGCGTGATGCGGGTCCGGGAGGCGTTGCGGCTCCAGACCCTGCCCTATGTTGCAGCTGGTGAAATGGAGCTCTTTCCGACGGTGCTGGAACGGACGCCCCGCAGCAGCTCCGGGGTGGTCTGGTACGCCTCGGCCGCGGAGATGGACTTCCCGGAGCACCCCGCGGGCTTGTCGACGCTCGTCTGGCCCGCGCCCCTGCCCCTCGTCTCCCGGGTCGGCGGCACGGGGGTGACCCTCTGGGCGGACGAGGAGAACCTCTGCTCCCTGCTCTGGAGCGAGGGGCGCCCCGTGCTCTGCCGCTGGCGCTCCCGGTCCGCGGGAAGCGTGGAGTCCGAGTTCGCCTGGTACGACCGCTATTGCCGGGCCCAGGAGCTGGAGCGGGGCGATTCCTTTGCCCTGGACGCCACGGATCCAAAGGACCTGGAGTCCCTGGGTGGGATCGTCCGGGAGAGCCTGGCCCGCTACCCGTGGATCGGGACGTTGAACCTGTCCCGGACGGCCCTGGAGGGGGCGGTGGGGCTCGAGAGGTCCGTTCGTCTCCTGACCCGCGTGGCCGGGTGGGCCCTCCTCCTGGGCGTGCTGGTGCTGACGGGGGGCGTCCTGAAGTGGCACCAGGCCCGGGGCGGCGCCGAGGCGGCGCGTCTGCGTTCGGAGGCCCTGTATCGGGAGGCGTTCGACGCCGAGCGGACGGGACGGATCGCGAACCCCGTCACACTGGCGCGTGATCGCATCGCCGAGCTGCGGGGGAACGACGCGGAGGGACGGAGCCTGGAGGACACCCTGGCGGAGCTCGGGTCCGTCTTCTCGGAGAACCCCAGCATGGACGTGACCCTCGACGTGCTGCGCTATAATGCGGAGGGTCTGGACTGCACCGGTTCGGCCCCGGACATGAGTACCGTGCTGACCTTCCGCAAGGCCTGGGAGGGCCGTGCGGCTCTGTCGCAGCTGGACAATACGCAGAGCGTCCCCGGCCTGGGGTATCGCTTCGACCTCAGGGTGCGATGGTAAGGGCACGATGGTATGAGGGCGCGATGGTGGATGTTAGGATGAACGAGGTGGCAGCGGCGGTGGAAGCATGACGTTCAAGACGTGGAATTTCGATGTGGGGCTTGGCGCCGTCCGTTCGGTCGTCCGGGGCGAGGTCGCCGGGTCGGTTCGGCTCGTGGCCTTCGTCCTCCTGGCGCTGGCCGTGTGGGTGGCCGTCTCCTGGACGGCGGACTGGACGGCCGCGTCGGCGTCGAGCCTCGCCGTCCAGGAGGGGCGCTACCGGACCCTCGTGGCCTTGGCCGAGGAGTATCGGGCTCTGGCGCCCGCCGCGGGGTCGGGGACGGAGGCCGTCGACGTGCCGACCGTCTTCACCCAGGTCTCCGAGCGCATGTCGCTGGGCAGTCGGGTGAACCGGATCGCGCCCGACGGCAGGAACCAGTCGATCGAGGTGAATCGGCTCTATGCGGAGGAGCTGACGGAGCTGGTTCGGGAGTTGGCCATGCGGGGCGTCCATTTTCTCTCCTCGGAGATCCGGGCGCTTCCGGCCGGCCAGGAGCGCCTGTTCACGGTCTCCGCGATCATCGGGCCCCTGGGCGCCGAGGGGTCGTCCGCGCGGCGGGAGCCAGACCGATGAGGCTCTTGAAGTGGGTGCTCAGGGCGCTGATCCTTCTGGCGGGCTTTCTGACGGCGCTGTGGGCCTTCATGCCGTGGCGCGAGGTCGGTTCGTTCGCCATGGCCTTGGCGGCGTCCCGCATGGAGCGCCAGGGGATGACCCTGACCTACTCGGGCGTCGAGGACGTGCGGGGCGGGTTCTCCGTCAAGGACGTCACCCTGAGCGGATTCACGCGTTTTGCCTGCGATTCCCTGACCCTGCGTCCCGGGCTCCTGGCCTCTCTGACTGCTCTGGCCCCCGTCTGCGAGGTCTCCTTCACGAAGGGGAGCCTGACGATGGGACAGCCGATGACTTTCGGGGACGGCGGGTTCGTCGTCACGGCGTCGCCGCATGAGGTGCTGTTCGAGGGATTGCGGACGGACGGGGACTTCAGGATCCGCGGGTTTATGACGATCGATCCGGACAGGATGAAGATCGGCCGGGCCGAGGCGGAGCTCCTCGTGCCCGAGTCCTTCGAGGAAAACATGGAGACGCTTCGCAACTTCCTGCCCCTGGAGAAGGAGGGGGACGGCCGATGGTTCCTGCGCCGCTCCCGGCCAGAGGGAGGGTCGGCCTCGTGAGCGCGAATCTACTGGACGGACTCAGGAGCGGTCTTGGCGGCGTCTGGGCGCGCCTGCGCCCGAGCGGGCGCCGCGGCGTTCCTGCGCCGGAGTCCCCCGGGCGGCCGGGACCGGAGGGGGGGCGGCTCTATGCCCTGTGGCAGTGGGTCCTGCCCCTGTTCCTGGGCCTGGCCCTGGGGTGGCTGGCGGCGGTCTGCATCGGCATTGGTCTGGCCAGTTCCGGCGGGGCGAAGGGGCCCGCTCCGGACGCCTCGGTCAGGGCCTCCGATGAGACGGCGAGGCAGATGAAGCTGATGGACGGTTTCCTTGCGGCGAACCCGTTCCGCATCTCCCCGATGGTCACGGCGCCGGAGCCGGCCGCGAAGAGCGCCGATGTCGTGGTCACGGGGTCGCTGGCGACTGCCGTGTTGCGTGGCACGCTTCCCCGCGCCGGGGCGTGGCTGGAGGATAAGGGAAAACTGAGGCTGGTGCTCATCGGCACGAGCTTCGACGTCTACACCCTCAAGTGGGTGACCTACCGCGAGGCGGTCTTCGTCAAGGGGGAGGAGCGCGTCGTCAAGCAGCTCCTCTACGGGGAGCCGGGGCTCCCCTCCGCGGCGCCCGTGCGTGCCTCGGAGGCCGCTCCGGCCAACGTCCCAGTGGGCAGCGTCGTGGCGGCCAGGCCTGGGGAGCAGGAGGGGCAGGTGCCCAGCGGACTCGTCAACGATCTGGTGCAGAACCCGTTCGACGAGCTCAAGAAGATCCGCCTGAGGCCGATGGACGGGGAGGCGGGGCTCGAGATCCAGTGGATCCAGGAGGACAGCATTCTGAGCCAGCTGGGCGTGCGGAAGGGCGACGTGATCAAGTCCGTCAACGGCATTCCCTTCACCAACATGGGGGACATCGCGAACTCCATCAACTCCCTGATGAACAGCGAGCGCTTCGACGTCGAGGTGACGCGGGACGGGAAGCCGACCGCGCTGCGGTACGTCGTGCACTGAGGCGGGGCGCATCCCTTGGCTTCGCGCCGCGCTTTCACGCTGATGGAGGTGCTGGTCGCCGTGGCGATTGCGGGGCTCGTGATCTCGGCGGGGTTTCGGCTGATCGCGCTGTCGCTGCGCTCCCTGGCGGAGGTGCGCCTGGAGCGGGAGCTCGCCGTGGCGGCCCAGAGGATCTGGTTGGAGTTCCGCACGAAGGAGGACATGCCGGACAAGGGCGAGAGGGATGGGGTCTCCTGGGAGACGGAGCTCGACTCCGTGCCCGTCGTGGGCGACATGGAACTGCCCTTCAGGAGGGTCCGGGTGACCCTGCGGGGGCGCTCGATGGTCCTGTACCTGCCGCAGTAGGGACGATAAAGTTGCGGTGATGAAGCTGCAGTGATGAAATTGCAGTAATGAAATTGCAGTGTGGAGGATACAGCGTGCCGTTTTGGTGAAGAGGCCGGCCTGAGGACCGGCGAGCGCAGGCCGGGGCGGAGGCCTCGGATTCCGGCAAGGGGGAACGATTCTTTTGAAAAAAATTCATGGAAAGCTTTTGTTGGCGCTGCTGACGCTGTCCCTTCTGGAGGGCTTCCGTCCCGCCTTGGCCCTGGCGGCCCCGGAGGGCGGCGCCCCGAGCGCGGCGCAGCCCTCGGATTCGGAGGAGAGGGACCTGATCGTCGCGGCCAAGGCCATGCGCAAGGCCGGGCTGGTACAGTTCAACTTCAAGGACATGGAGCTGGTGAAGTTCGTCCGGTTCATGTCGGAACTGCTCCAGGAGAACATCATCGTGCCCCCGAACATCTCGGCGAAGATCACCATCATCTCGCCGCGCCCCGCCTCGCTGAGCGAGGCGCGGCAGATCATGCTGTCCATCCTCCAGATATACGGCTTCTCGCTGCAGAAGATGGGGGACGGCTACTCCGTCATGCGGCAGGGCGGGGTCAGCCCCTCGACCGGCGTGGGGCGCGGCAAGGGCGGGCCGGGGTACGGAGAGGAGACGGTGACCTACATCGTCCCGCTGGACTACGTGACCGTGGAGTCGGTCGTCCAGGCGCTCCAGCAGGCCTTCGCCCAGACCGTCGTGGTCCTGCCCGTGGGCAACGGGCGCGACGTGATGCTGCAGGGCCGGGCGACGGACGTCAACAAGGGCGTGGACCTCCTGCGCAAGCTGGACACCCCCTCCAGCGCGCGGGTGAGCCGGACCTTCTCCTTGAAGTTCGGGGACGCGGCGACGGTGGCCGCGCAGCTCAACGCCATCGCCCAGACGGGCGGCCCGCTCCAGGGGCTCTCCGCGGTGGCGGACCCCATGAGCCGGAAGGTCGTCGTCGTCGGGGACCGGGGGGCCATCTCCCAGGCCGCGAAGATCGTCAAGGAGCTGGACGTGGACTCCAAGGCGGGCGACTTCCACGTCTACAAGCTGCAGAACATCGATGCGGAGGCGGCGGCCGAGCAGCTGGGCAAGGTCCTGGCCGCCTCGGCGATGCTGCAGCCGAACCAGGAGGGCAAGTACCCCCCGACGGTCGTGCCCGACCTGACGACCAACAGCCTGATCTTCGCGGCGACCCAGAGGCAGTACGACGCTCTGGAGAAGGTGCTGGCGGAGATCGACGTCCAGGCCAAGCAGGTGCTGATCCGCGGGTTCATCGCGGAGGTCAACGTGACGAACCTGGACCGCGCGGGGATCGACTGGTCCATAGTCGGCGGCCAGATCTGGGACAACGTCATGCTGGGTGGCATGGGCCAGCTGGGCGAGGGCTCCATTCCCTCTCAGTTCATGGGCTGGTTCTCGGAGCTCTCCAAGAAGCAGGAGCTGATCGAGCGCAACGGGTCCACCTACTCCGTCACGAACTACAAGCCGCTGGCGCTGGTCTACGCCACCATTGATATGCTGAAGAAGTACGACGCGGTGAACGTCCTCTCCGTGCCGCGCCTGATGTGCACGGACAACCGGGAAAGCGCGTTCCAGGTGGGGCAGGTCATCCCGGTGCTGAAGGGGTCCACGTCGGATCTCTCGAACCCCGGCGCGCTCCAGCAGAACTTCGACTACAAGGACACGGGCCTGACCCTGACGGTGACGCCCCACATCCGCAGCGGCAACGTCGTGGCGCTCGACATCAAGCAGACGACGGAGGACGTCCTGACTGCCACGGGCTCGGTGACCCCCGTGACGGCGAAGCGCGAGGTCAAGACCTCGGTGATCGTGGGCGACGGGGAGACCATCATCCTGGGCGGCATCGTCAAGGAGACGGAGAAGTCCCTGCGGCGTCGTGTCCCCGGGCTCTCCTATATCCCGCTGATCGGCAGCCTGTTCCAGAAGGTCTCGAAGGAGAAGGAGAAGATCGACTTCATCATCTTCCTGACGCCGCAGATCATCACAGACTCCCAACAGATGCGGCAGGCGACCCTCCAGGCATCGGGCGTCCCCTCGTCGGCCGACCTGACCTTCACCGTGCCCGTCAGCACCGACCGGGACCTCGAGCTGAGCCCCGTGGAGACGGAGGTCGACCGCCGATTGCGCGACCTCTACCGGGACAGCCTCAAGAGGCGCTGAGATGTCCGCACCGGAGACCCTGAAGGAGCCGGAGGCCCTGGAAGAGGAGGCTCGGCCCCTTTCTCCCGCCGAGGTGGACCCGGCCGCCGACGAAACCCTTCCCCCGCTGCCGGAGGCCTCCGCGGTGTCGGAGCTCCTGCCGGAGGGCATGGGGCTCGACGTGCTGCGCTCCGGGCGGATCGTCCCGCTCCGGGTCGAGGATGGGGTGCTGATCGTCGGCGCGTCGGAGCTCGCGGCGTGGCCGCGCGCCCAGATGCTCGGGGTGGCGCTGGGGTTTCCGGTGGACCTGGAGCTGCGGACCGAGAAGGAGGTCTTGGACCTGCTTCACACGCTCTACGACCTGCGCAGCGTCGCGGCGGACGAGGCCGCGAAGAGGATGGAGGGGATCGACGACATCGACGACCTGAGCCGCGAGGACGTGCTGAGCGACTCGGTGGACGTGCCGGTCATCCGCCTGGTGAACGGCCTCTTCGTCGACGCGCTCAGGCAGCGCGCCACGGACATCCACGTGGAGCCCTACGAGGACGAGGTCCTGATCCGCTTCCGGGTCGATGGGGTCCTCCAGGACCGGCTCCGCCTGCCGCGGACCCATCAGGCGCCTCTGACGAGCCGCATCAAGGTCATGGCCAAGATGGACATCGCGGAGCACATGGCGCCCCAGGACGGCCGCATCGGCATTACCCTGGGCGACCGCGCCGTGGACGTCCGCGTGGGGCTCGTCCCCACCCAGCACGGCGAGCGCATGGCCATGCGCCTTCTGGACAAGGGCCACGGCCTGCTGACCCTCGAGGACCTGGGGATGGAGGAGAACGAGCGCGCCGTCCTGGAGGGCCTGATTCGGCGACCCCACGGGATGATCCTCTTCACGGGCCCCACGGGCTCGGGAAAGTCGACGAGCCTCTACGCCATCCTCCAGGCGCTGGCGCGGCCGGAGGTCAACATCATCACGGTGGAGGACCCGGTGGAGTATGCGCTGCCTGGCGTGGCCCAGATCCAGGTGAACGAGAAGGCGGGCGTGACCTTCGCCTCGGCGCTGCGCTCCATCCT
>CAUPUB010000051.1:0-15518 GCA_963514535.1 uncultured Fretibacterium sp. | reverse complement strand
CCTCATCGCAGGAAAGCTACAGATAGACCTACCCACTTAAAAAAGCGAGGAGCCAACTTTTTCTATCATTAACTCTGTCGTTGACGGCATCGATGTTTGTCCTGGGGTCGGCAGTTCCGATTTTGGCCCTCTCCGGTAAAGGGTGAAACGGCGCTGGAACAGGCACGGCAAAACTCTCATTATGCGGACGGGGAAGTTATTGTCAAAATGCTCGAGAATGCGGGCGCCAGGGAATAAAACACGGAAAGATGCGCAAAACTTGCTCCTGCCACACGTTAAAAATTTTGCCTGCGGTTTTGGGAACGGGTAAATCCAAAACGAAAAAATACCTCAGACCGCGCGCAGGCGGGCGTAAAGGAACATCCTGTCCTCCCGGTCGCCCCCCCTGTAGGAGTAACAGATATCCCGTCTCTCGAAGGTATCCAGGCACGAAACGAAGATACGGCCCTGGTCGATTCCCGATTCCATCAACTGCAGTCGAAGCTCTCCCGCGATGTCGAAATAGAAATGCCCCTCCATCTCACAGACGTTCTCGGAACGAAAGACCTCAAGGCCCCGAGCCGTCCACTCCTCCATCGTTCGGGGATAATTTTCCCCCCCGATGCTGGGCCCCACCCAGGCAGAGGACGAGCGCACGACATCGGCCCCGAAACGTTCGGCCACCTTGTCGAGCCCGGAGCGAACGATGTTCTGCACCGTGCCCTTATAACCGGAGTGCATCAGGAGCACCCAAGGGGTCCCGGTGGCAGCCCATTCCTCGGAGGGCATGACCACCACGGGAGCACAGTCCGCAAAACGCAGCGACGCCTCCAGGCCGGGGCTCGTCAGGAGGACCCCGTCGGCCTTGGGCGTAAGGGGCAGGGCATTTTCGGGCGTGGACTCGAGGATCGAGACCCCATGGACTTGATGGGGCGCAACCAGCGGAAGGGGCTCGCCCAGCCAGGGGGTCAGTCGCTCCCGGATAACCTTGGCCCTCCCGCCCGAGGCATCCAGCAGCCTCCCCCTCATGAACAGGCGCACCTCCGCAAACGAGGCACCCGGCAAGAACTCCAGGACCGTCTGTCCGTCCCGCTCCGTTACCTCGAAGTCACCCAGGGTGCACCGCAGATGTCTCGACAAAGGATCCATCTTTCACCATCCTTCTCCCACTTCATTCATTTTCCAGCCCCTGCAGCCTGGGTCGAATCCAGCCGATCAGGTAGAGGCTGCCACAGGCGAGGACGACTTCGTTCTCCGCCGCTGCGGCCTCCACGGCGTCGAGGGGGGAATCGAAGGGACATGGGGTGTTCCGCCACGCAAGGCCCTCGGCCGCCGTCAGGAGTCCGGCGGGTTCGAAGCTCCTTGAAAGCCCGGGGACGGCCGTAGCATAAAGCGCCGGCGACAGGCCCTGCAGCAGGGAAAGGCAAGCTCCGTACTCCTTGTCCCGCATGGCCGCGTACACGACTCCGACCCTGCGGTCCGGCCAAAGTTCCCGGACACTCTCCACCAGCTTCCGAACCCCGTCCTCATTGTGCCCTCCATCCAGGAGGACGAGGGGAGCTTTCCGCACCACCTCCAGGCGACCCGGCCAGAAAGCGGCCTCCATTCCCCTGCGAACGCCGTCGAGGGTAAGCCCGGGAAAGCGGTCCCATGTCCGATCCAGGACCGACAGGGCAAGCACCGCATTGGACACCTGATAACGTCCGACCATGCGAATACGGATATCCCGAAGGGACAGGTTTTTGCCGACGAAATCGAAGGAGCTTCCGCAGTCCGTCACACGGACGTTTGTCGCCTCGGAATCCTCGGAGACGACGTGGGGCAGGGCTCCCGCCCGGCTGCAGAAGGACTTGAAGAGCGGGATCAGCCCGGCATTATCCCCCAGGTAGCAGGCCGGAACACCGGGGCGCACGACGGCGAATTTTTCCCTCGCGATCTTCTCGAGCGTGTCCCCCAGGTATTCCGAGTGATCCCTGGAGATGGAGGCAACGACGGAACAAGCGACGTCACCCAGCAGGTTCGTCGCATCCAGCCTTCCCCCCAGGCCTGCCTCGACCACTGCGACGTCCGCCCGCTCCTCTGAGGCGAGGCAAAAGGCTGCCGCCGTGACGATCTCAAAATAAGAGGGGGGATCCGCCTCGAGCAACGAGTCTCCTCTCACGGCCCCCACAGTTTTTTGAACCGCAGCCATCCATCGATCCGCATCGAGGGGGCGCCCCGCAATCAAAAGGCGTTCCCCGGGACTCTCCAGGTGAGGGCTGCTGTAAAAGGCCGTCCGGTATCCCGCGGCCCGCAGGACGGACTCCAGGAAGGCGCAGGTCGAGCCCTTACCGTTCGTCCCCACCACATGCAGGGCGGGATAATCGTCCTGAGGGTTCCCCAAGAGCTCCAGAAGGCGCCCGACCCGCTCCAGACCAGGGCGAATCCCCGGGGAGGCCGCAAGGGTCAAAAGCGACTCGACATCGCCGTAGTCCTCCGCCCCCGGAACATGGACCTCACGAATCATGATGATGCTCGCTCCTTTTTTCTCAGGGGGCCTCCGCTAAGGAGAGGCCGGAGGGATGGAAAACGCATCGGGAAATCCTTCCTTCTGGAGGCGCGAGATGAGGGTCAACGCATCCTGCCGCGACGAGCCTGCCTGGACCACAACCCTGTGGAATCGGACTCCGGACGAGACGGAAACCTTATAGCCGGACTGCGACAGCTTCCGAGAGACCTCGACAGCGGACTCCTTGGACGAGAATGCCCCCACCTGCACGTGCCAGGAGGAATTTCTCGGCTTGGGCGCGGAGTTGGGCACGACCGGAGCTGGGGGCTTGCGCTTATCCGGTGTCGGACTCCCGGAGGGCTGGGAAACATCCGGCTTTCGAACGGGCGAGACGACGACATCCACGCGCCGCACAACATTTTGGGATCCCCCGGAGTCCCCCCTGGGTGCTTCCTTCTTGGATATTTCCTTCTTGTTGGAAGGCTCCTTAGCAACGTCCTTTTTAGGAACGTCCTTTTTAGGAACCTCCTTTTTAGGAACCTCCTTTTTAGGACTCTCCTTCCCGGATACGAAGGGACTTTCTCCCTTCTTAGAGGCATCGGGAGTTTGGGTCCTGTAGGGGACGGCGAGGGGGTGGATCGATATAGTGGGCCTATGCGGATCCGGCAACTTTCCATCAAAGGCCCTATCGGAGGACGCCGTTGAGGGGACAGAGGCTGACGGCACAAACGTCCCTGTCCTATCCGGAACTGCGTCGGGCGCTGGAGACGGGGTAATCCCCCACTCGTGTGAGGGGGGCTCCGCATGAGCCGGCTCCGGGTCATGCATCGAAAATTCCCTGACGACGGGCAGGGGGCTTCGCTCCGGGCGAATCCCGTTCAAGAAGAACAGCTTTCCCGCCACGACCAAGAGGCCGATCGCCACAACACCCACGAACGGCAACATGATATCCCCGAAGGATATCGAGACTCCTCTCCGTTTATAACGCCTGCTTTCCCGTGATGCCAATAGTCCAATCCCTCCCTATATGTCGAGAGACCCGAAATCCTTACTCCTTCTGGCGCTTCCGATATATGGCGGGCTGGTCATAGGCCGTCTTCGGGACCCCTCGAAACAGATCCGTCTCCTCCTCCCCCGGCGCCTGCAGCCGAGTCTCCTCGAAGCCATTCCCCTCGTTCTTCCTGGCGCTGAAGAGCGAGGCAATCGTGCGCACGGACGGAGAGGGGGTCTCCTTCCTAAGCTTCTCCACAACCGGGGTCGACTTGACCTTGCTCTCCGGGAATCCTGTGGCGATAAGGGTCAGACGAATGGCATCCCCAACTTCCTCATCGATGACGTGCCCCCAGATCACCTCGGCGGTGGGATCGGCCGTGGACTTGATGACCTCGGCGGCACGGGCCATCTCGGAGAGTGTGACGTCGGACCCCGTCGTCACGTTGAAAAGGATCCCCTTGGCGCCCTGCATCGGAATGGACATGAGCGGGGATTTGATCGCCGCCTTGGCGGCCAGCTCGGCGCGGCTCTCCCCCTCCCCGACTCCGATTCCCATGATCGCGGACCCCGCGTTGCGCATGACCGTCTTGATATCCGCAAAATCGAGGTTGATGACCCCCGGCTTCACGATCAGGTCCGTCACACCCTGGACGGCCTGACGCAGGACCTCGTCCACCATCTGATAGGCGTCTACCAGCCGCAGCTTCTCGTCAGCCAGCCCCAGAAGTCGGTCGTTCTCGACGACAAGCAGTGCGTCGACGTTGTCCTTCAGGCGGGCAATGCCGTCCTGGGCCGTCAGGAAACGCTTCTGCATCTCGAAGCTGAAGGGAAGGGTCACCACGGCGACGACGAGGATGCCCATCTCACGGGCGACGTCGGCGATGACGGGAGCCGCCCCGGTCCCCGTTCCGCCTCCCATGCCCGCCGTGACGAAAAGCATGTCCGCCCCCTCGATGTATTCCTTGATGCGATCCATGGACTCCTTGGCGGCATCCATCCCCACCTGGGGGTTGGCCCCCGCGCCAAGGCCGCGGGTCAGCTTCTCTCCCAACACTATCTTGTTTGGAGCCTTGTTCAGGGCCAATGCCTTGGCGTCCGTATTGGCCGCGACGAACTCCACGCCCTCCAAACCGGAGTTGATGATGTGGTTCAAAGCGTTTCCGCCGCCGCCGCCCACCCCGAAGACGATGATGTTCTCCCGCTGTTTTATGGAATCGGTAAGCTGAAACATTTGAGTCTGCTCCATCGATAGTCCTCCCTGCCGATCTTCGAATCCGACAACTGACCCCCCGTGTCGTTCCGGCCATTACATCCTCGTTTAAAAAATTGATAAAAATATGCGTTTTTGTTCAATCAGTGCTTTCCTAAAATTTATAATTTAGACCCCCATCATTAAAACAGGTCCTTGAGGTTCTTCAGCTTCTCCAGCATATTTTTCATGTTCCATTTCGGCCCCGGCGACGGACTTCGATAGACCTCCGCGGGCTCCTTGGCCCCGGCCCTCGGCAGCGGGAGCAGTTCCGTCTGCGACGGTTCGATGAAAAGATGGGGATAACGCCTGCGATACAGAATATACCTCAGAAGCCCCACCGCGCTGACATAGCTGGGGTCCTCGCGGCCGGGTGGCATGGGGTAGAGCTCCCCTGGGTTTGCGATGCGGACCGGCATCCTCAGGATGTCGGAGAGCATCTCCCCGATCCCGGGAGTCCTGGCCACACCTCCGGACAGGACGACCCCTCCGGGGAAGAGCTGAGGGTCACACTCCCGAAGCGCCTCCCGCACATGATCCTCAAACAGCTCCTCGACCCTGGCGCAGATTACGTCAAGGGCCAGGCCGACATCGATCCCCTCGCGCCGAAGCGTCTCCTCCTCCTCGGTGAAAAGGCGCTTCTTGAGCTCCTCCGCTTTTCTCAGGGAGATCCGGAGTACCCCGGACAGATCGTTCGTGATGTGGTCCCCGCCGATGGGGAAGCTCCGGATCTTGAAGGGCCGACCGGCCTGATAGAGGACGAGGCCCGTCGAACCGCCCCCAATGGACAGGGATATGATGCCGATGCGCATCTCCTCGTTCGTCAGCGCCCCCAGGGAGGAGGCGAGGGGCTTGATGACCAGGCCTTCCACATGTATCCTCGCATCCTCGACGCAGGTGATGACGTTCTGCACATAGGTCTTTGGGACGGAAACGGTCTGGAGCGCCATCTCGAGGCGCATCCCCGTCATATTGAGAGGCTCGTCGACCGAACGGTCATCCAGAAAATAACGGACCGGGATCGTGTGCACGGAGAGCGTGTTCTTGGAGAGGGAAAGCCGGCTCTGAGCGGCTTCGATCACCCGTTCCAGGTCCGGGATCTCGACCCGGCTGGGCTCGCGTCCGCCCAACGCCACCATGCCCTCCGTCATGACACTGTTTACCTCCAGGGAGTTGAACGCGACGACAGCCGACGACAGCTTCTGTCCCACGATGTTCTCAGCGTCCCGCACCGCGTCCAGGACGGACTCCGTAGCCTCGTTCAGGTTGACGATAACGCCCTTTGAGATACCGCGTGAAGGGGAGCACCCCACGCCGATCACCTGGACGGAATCCTGATAGCGCGGGTCCCTTCCCGCCACGATAACGGTGACCTTCGTGGTTCCTACGCTAAGTCCGACTAAGATATCCGTCTCCCTATGCAATTACTTCAGACTCCCTTCGTTTGGCCCGCCGGGTAGATTCCGCAACAATATCTTCCCTTCGTAAGTGGCGTCAATCCTGTGATTGCCGGGTTCCTTCGCAAGCTTCTCCAGGATATCCTCCAGCATGGCTCCCAGCTCCTGGCCGCCATATTTGCTCCGTTGTATCAAAAGTTCTATTTTCTGTTTTCCCCTTGTGAGGGTCAAACGGTAGAGCTCGGCCCCGGCCCTGCGGTCCAGGACGATCTCCCTCACGGATCCGAACCACGGGTAATCCTGATATTCCTGCAAAAACGCTGCGACGGCATCGATCGATACCGGGGACGAGAAGACCCCCGAGGACATAGGGCGTATGTCCTCACTCAACGACGCCAGGTGCCAGACCGGCCCCTCTGCCTCCAGGCTACCGGGAGATTCGCCCGAGTCCGAAGCATCCCACATGCGGCCCTCCCGTGAGATGCACCAAAGCCGACCGCGCCAGCGCACCTTCAGCCATGGCTCCAGCCATTTCATCGTGACGACGAAACGGCCGAACCCCTCCATGTGGGTGGACACCGCCACAGGCAGGGCGCGCTCCAGAAACTCCCCCACCCCCTTCGCATCCCGGAGGAAGAAGAGCCAGAAACGCACGCTCCGCGCCGGAAGAATCTTCCAAAAACGCTTCTCCAGAGCCTGATTGTCGGCCTCGATACGGCAGCCCTTCAGCGACATCCACTCGTTATACTCGTAGAGGCGCCAGAGTCCGCCAAGGAACATCACGAACAGAAGAAACTTCACCCGACGCAAAACGCTACTCCCTCAACAAAAAGTTTCCCCGCGAGGACAGGACTGGGGGGGCCGGCACGACAGGCGTCCATCTCCCGAGGATCGGAGCTCAGATCCGGCGCGCCGTTTCATTTCCCTCATCCACCTCAGGTTCCTCATCCCAGGCATGTTCCCACCCCAAAAAACGGACCTCCGGCTCGAGCAGGACCCCCGTGCACTCGAACACCCTGCGCCGGCAGGCCCTCACCAGGGACAGAACGTCCCCCCCCGTCGCACGACCACGGTTCAGGATGAAGTTGGCGTGGCTGTCGGACACAACGGCATCTCCCACGGCCATCCCCTTACAGCCGCAACGGTCCAGAAGGCGTCCGGCACTCTCACCGTCCGGGTTCTTGAAGCTGCACCCCGCACTCCTTCCGCCGTGGGGCTGCATCCTCCGGGCAGATCGGAAACGCTCCATGTCCCCCTCGATCTCGACCCTGGGAGCCGGGCTGAGGATCATTTTACAGGATAGGAGCAAACGCCCCGGCTCCGAGAGAGAACACCTGCGATAGGAACAGGAGAACTCCCCAGCACTCCACCTGCGAAGGGCCCCGTCCGGCTCCGCGGAGAGCACCTCCTCAAGGCTGTCGCCGACGCCCCGCCCTCCGGCCCCCGCGTTTCCGGCGACGGCACCGCCCACGGTCCCTGGGATCCCCAGGGCAAATTCCAACCCCGTCAATCCCTGCTTTGCCGCGGCAGCCACCAGGGAAGCAAGGCCATGCCCCGCCTGTACGTCTGCAACGACACGGCCCCCTCGCGGCAGCCACCAGACGGTGTTCCATCGTCGGGTCGAGACGACGATGCCCGGAATCGGTCCGTCCGCAAAGACGACATTGCTCCCCCCTCCGACGATATAAAAGGGCAGGTCCTCCCGATGAGAAAACCGACGCAGGGCAAGGAAGTCCTCGAGCTCCGTGGGCTCGGCGTAACACTCCGCCCATCCTCCCACCCCCAGGGTGGAAAGGCCCGACAGGGGCCTGTCCCGTTCCACGGAACAATGCAGCAACCCCTGCAGCGCATCCGCGAGTCCTGCTCGGCTCATCATAAGATATGCTCCAGGCGGCTCATCCTCGCCATAATCCATAATGTTCTTCTCCATCATAATTCAAGCCCCTCTATCGGCAAAGGCACGATCGGCAAAAGCACGACTGACAAGGGCAAGGCACACTCCCCATCAGCTCTCCATCCCCTCGTCGGACAGAAAAAGCCCGCCCAGACGGGATACGCTGCCGGCCCCCAGGGTCAGAAGGACATCCCCCTCCCTCAGAAGGGAACCCAATGCGGAGAGTGCGTCCTCCTCCCCCTCACAGAGGCGGCAGGGATGCCCCTCCGCCCTCAGCCTGTCCGCGATGCCACGGGACGAGACCGAGGGGACGACGGCCTCCCCCGCCCCGTAGACGGGCAACAGCAGCACGAGGTCCGCCTCCCGGAGCGCGTCGGCCAGGGGCTCCAGGAAGGCCGCAGTACGACTGTATCGGTGCGGCTGGAATACGACCACGAGACGGCGTCCGGCGTGGACCCTTCTCATGGCCCCAAGGGAGGCCGTTATCTCGGCGGGGTGGTGCGCGTAGTCGTCGATGACCAGGACCCCGTTCCGCGACCCCAGGGTCTGGAGCCGCCGCTCGGCGCCCTGGAAGGTCCTGAGCGTATCGGCCGCGATCCGGAAGGGAACCCCCAGCGCGTCGGACGCGGCCAGGGCGGCCAGGGCGTTCAGCACGTTGTGCTCCCCGGATACGGACATCTCGAGGCGCCCCAGGTCCTCGCCCCGGCGGCACACGGCAAAGGAGACACCCCCGCCCGGCTTGTGCCGAAGGTCGAAGGCCCCCCAGTCCCAGGCCCGTCCCCAGCCATAACGGAGAAAGGGGCCCCGGGCCTCGGACCCTGGGATTTTTTTCATCATGGCCTGGGCCCCCTCGTCCTCGGCACAGACCACAAGCGGCGCACCGGGTTCCAGGCCCCCGGCAAAACGGACAAAAGCCTCCACGACGTCCTCCCGCGACCCGAAATGATCCACATGATCCCAGTCAATGTTGGTCACGACCGCAAGGGAGGGATGAAAGTATTCAAAGGAACCGTCGCTTTCGTCCAGCTCGGCCACGAAGAGGGGAGTACCTCCAAGACACGCGTTCGTCCCGATATCTCGAACCTCGGCTCCGATATAGAGCGTAGGGGACAACCCCGCCCGTTCCAGGATCAAACCGATCATGGACGTCGTGGTCGTCTTTCCGTGCGTCCCCGCAACGCCAACCCCCCGAGCCTCGTTGAAAAGCCAGCTCAGGGCCTCTCCGCGCCCGACCGTCCTGATGCCTCTGCGCCTGGCGGCGACGAGCTCCTCGCAGTCCCCGTCCACGGCGCTGCTGGAGATCACCAGCTGCGGGTCGAACCTCTCGAGGTGCTCCCGGGAATGTCCGACCACGCACGGCACCCCCAGGGCCTCCAACGCCTTTACGCAAGAGGATTCATGCTGCAAGTCGCATCCGCTGACCGCGTTCCCCATGGACGAGAGCAGCCGGGCAAGGGAACTCATTCCCGCCCCGCCGATCCCCATGAGATGAATCCGTTTCGCCCCCTCGAGTTCCGACATGATATCCCAAACACTCCTATTTCATATTTCATTTCATAAAGCCCGAACGGCCCCCCCCCCCGCCGGGCGCAATTTTTTGCCGAAACGGCCCCTGGCGATGCCTCGGACACCAGGGGTATTTTACCAAACGGCCTCTTCCACATATTCCTAAGAAAGAGGAAGCAGCGCGCGAAGTGCGGGACAGGCATCCGGGGCCCCATCCGCAGCGCCTCTTCCTCTTTCGAACAGTTTCCGGAGCGGACTTTCCAGGGGCTCGCCGCCGCCCTCCCTCCAGACGACGCCTCCACCGGCCTCCTCGAAGCAGCGGGCGTTGCGTTCCTGATGCCCTTCGGCAGCTCCCTCCCAGGGGACGACCACGGTGGGGATCCCCCATCGCAGGGCCTCCGCGAGCGTCGAGCCTCCGGCCCTGCAGATCAGGACGTCGCACAGCGAGTAGAAGGGGTTCATGTCCCACTGTCTCCCCACGAAACGGACATTTGAGGGGAGATCGAACTCCGGCGGCTCCCCCAGGAACAGGAAGACGACGTCATCTCCGTTCTTCTCGAAAAACGCGGACGCGGCAAGCGCCCGTTCTACAAGCTCCCTGCTCCCAAGGGAGCCGCCTGCGACCCCGACGACCCGTCCCCCCTCGGGGAGCTCCAGCGCCATCTGATCCTGAGCTCGGGAGGGCGAAAGCCGTTCCGGCCGCCTCACGGGAATCCCGACGGGGAGGAAGGACGGCACCCCATCGCACACCCTCCATCCCGAGGCCACGACGGCACCCCACCGAGAGGCCAGGCGGGTGACCCGGCCGGCGACGGCGTTCTGCTCGTGGATGACGACAGGTATTCTTCTAATCCTGCAGACAAGGAGAGGGGGCAGCGAGACATACCCGCCGAAGAGGACGCAGACATCGGGCCTTTCAAGGGAAATACATCGGGCTGCCGTTCCCAGGGATTTGAGGAGGGCCAGGGAGCGAAGCAGCATACGCACCGGCGACCGCACCCCCAGAGGAGAACCCTCGATGGGGAGGATTTGAGGTTCTATCCCGAAATAGGCGTAGATCTCCCCTTCCAGGGGGCGGCCCCCCGCAAGGTAGGAGACCGAAGCCTCATGACGCGCCTCCAGCCACCGCCCAAACACCACTGCGGGGAGGATGTGCCCTCCCGTTCCGCCCGCGGCGATCAGCACCCGTTTTTTCTTCTGCATTCCTCACTCTCCGTTCACGAAGCCGTTCCGTCCTCCGGGACGTTTCCCCTCCCGTTTCCCTTCCCGTTCCTCTTCCCGGGACGCAATCCTGTTGATGTTCATCAGGATCCCGACCTTCGCCCACATGAAGAGCATGGCGCTGCCCCCCGCACTGACGAAGGGAAGGGGGATGCCCGTGAGGGGCATCAGCTTCATGACCCCGCCGACGTTGATAAACATGGGCCCGATGATCGATGTCGTCAGGCCCAGGGTCAGGACGGAAAGGAACGGGTTGGGACAGCGCCGATAGATCCGGTACGCACGGATCGTCCAGACCGCGTAAAGGGACAGGAGAAACAGGGTGCCCACAAGCCCGAACTCCTCGCCGATCGCCGGGAAGATATAGTCCGTCTGAGCCGCGGGCAGGTACTCGTCCTCCTGGAGCCCCTTGCCTATCCCCACCCCGAAAAACCTTCCGTTGCAGAAGGCGACCAGCCCCTGGATGATCTGGAACCCCTTGTTCATGGGGTCCGACCATGGGTCCCAGAAGGCCAGGAAACGCCTCATCCTGTAGGGCTCCAGCAGGGTGAGAAAGGCGAAGATCGCCACCATGAAAGCCCCGCCCAGCAGGGGATATCTCCAGCCCCTGTTCTCGACGTGCATCATCAGGCAGATCAGCGTCACGAGGATGGTTCCGCCGAGATTGGGCTGGAAGAGCAGGGGGAGGATCGACAGCGACATCACCATCACCGTCGGACGCAAAAAAACCTGGAAGCCCCCCCTCTGCGACTGCTCCAGTCGATCTGCCAGGAAGAGAGGGACCGCGAGCAGCAAAAACTCCAGCGGCTGGAAACGCACCCACCTCAGGTCCAGCCAGCGTCGGGCGCCCCCAACTCGGACGCCCAGCCCCGGGATGAGGGTGCCGACGAGCAGGAACAAAGCGAGAATCCACAACAGGAAACTCCAGCGGCGAAGGGTGCGCAGAGAGGAGAAGGCACAGGCGGACATCAGGACCAGACCAGAGACAAAAAAAAGGAACTGCTTCACGATCTGGGCATAGGGCGCCCCCCCCGTCATGCTGTTGCGCAGCGACAGGGAGGCGATCATGACGAGCCCGCACAGGCTGAGGATCAGAGGGATGCTCCAGATCAACCACGGGCCGCCGCCCCTCGGGCGCTCCCCGTCGTTGAAGACGGTCACGACCCAACCTCCAGGCCGCGGACGATGGAACGAAAATGATCGCCGCGCTCGCCGTAATTCGCGTACATGTCCCAGCTGGTGCACGCCGGGGAGAGGAGGACCGTCATTCCCGGACGGGCCAGGTCCCTGGCCGCCAGAACCGCCCCCTCCATATCCTTCGCCATGTGTATGGCCGAGAACCCCGCCCTTCTCAGCGCGTCGGCGATGGCATCCCGCTCCTCGCCCAGCAGGACCGCCGCGTCCGCCTCCCGCACCACGGCCTCGGCCAGAGAGGCGTAGTCCTCCCCCTTTCCACGCCCACCGAGGATGACGACCTTGCGCCCCTCGAGGGACGTCATGGCCGTCACGGACGCGGCGACGTTCGTCCCCTTCGAGTCGTCGACGTAGACGACGCCGTCGATCGCCCCGGCGTGCTCGCAGCGGTGGGGCAGAGGGGCAAATCCCTCCATCAGGACCCGCGCGGGCAGGTCGATCCCCAGGATCCTCAGCACGGCCAGGCTCATGGCGACGTTCTCGCGGTTGTGCCCCCCCAACAGGGAGGTCTCGGAATAGCGGAAGAGCGTCCGTTCCGCCCCGTCCCGCATCAGGCAGGCCCTGTCGGAGTCCATGAAGATGTGCCCGGCCATACGGTGAACGGGGGTCCGGCTCCAGCTCAGGGTCAGCAGCCGCTCGGCGCCGGCGGCGCCCAGGGCCTCCACGTCCCGGTCCTGTACGATCCCCCAGCCCGAGGGGGTCCGCAGGGACAGCACCCTGGCCTTGGCCTCGACATAGGCCTCGTAGCTGCCGTGCCAGTCGATATGGTCCGGGGCCAGGTTCGTGACGACGGACACCGCCGCGGAGAGCACGGATGCCCGGGCCAGCTGGAAGCTGCTCAGCTCCAGCACCACGATGTCGAGGTCCCGGTCCGTGAAGGTCGACGCCGCCGTCCCCAGGTTCCCCCCGACGCCGACGTTTCGCCCCGCCCTTCGGAGCATGTGCCCGATCAGGGAGGTCACCGTGCTCTTCCCATTGCTTCCCGTCACGGCGACGAGCTTTCCCCGGATATGTGGCGCGACGAGGTCCAGCTCCCCGATCAGGGGAATGCCCCGCCTCCTCGCGCCCTGCACCACCTCGGCCCGGGGCGGGATCCCCGAGCTCAGCAACAGGGCGTCGGCCTGGAAGGCCCTTTCCGTATGCCCCTCCCCCTCCCAGTCGATCCCGCTGCGCCCAAAGAGGTCCAAGGCCGCTGCGGAGACCGGCCCCGCCTCGGACACAAAAACACGCGCCCCAAGGCGCCTGGCCATCAGCGCCAGCTCCCTGCCGCTGATCCCGGCCCCGACGACCGTAATGCGCTTTCCCTTCACATTCAAGCGCTTCAAGTTCAAGTCATCTAAACTAAGGCCATCTAAATTCACGCCATCCATACCACTTTCTCCTTAAGGCCGAGGCCCTTATAATCCTTCGCCCCCATATATCCTTCCCTGTCGGGAACCGGAACAGGGCCCTACCTGCCGAACAGGGTAACGAAAAGCGCCGAAAGCCACAGGGACCCGACGGCCTGGACCAGCCAGAACCGCATCGTCACCGAGGTCTCGTCCCACCCCAGGCGCTGGAAGTGATGATGCAGCGGGGCCATCAGCAAAACCCTCCTGCCCAGCTTCCTTATCGTAAAGATCTGCACCGCGGAGGAAAGCAGCTCGACGCCGAACAGGAATCCCACCGGAATCAGGGCCAGCAGCCTGCCGTTCATGACGCAGAGGGCCGCAAGGGCCCCTCCCAGAAAATGCGCCCCCGTATCTCCCATGAAGGTCCTGGCCGGATGAACATTATAGAACAGAAAGCTCGAAGCCATCGCAAAGAGCAGGACCATCGCCAACGCGTTGAAGCCCGAACCATCGGATAAAACATCAGATGGAACATCGGATAGAACATCAGCTGGAAGCAGAAAGGCCAGGGCCCCGAGGGCGATCAAAAAACCCCCTCCCGCCAGCCCGTCCAGGCCATCCGTGATGTTCACCGCGTTCATCATTCCCGAGACGCCCAGGGTCGCCAGGGGGAAGACCAGCCACACTGGCCCCGGGATCCCGGTCCAGAGGGCCAGACCGCCGCGAAGGTGGACGACGAGCACCCAGGCCCCGCATACGACGAGCTGGACCTCCAGCTTGGCGAGGCTCCGGAACCCCTCGCTGGACCTGCGGAAAAATTTCATTCCATCGTCGACCAGCCCGATGGCGCCCCCCGCGATCGGCAGGGACCAGAACATGAGGGCCTCGCTTCCCCATGCCACGAGGAGCGCCAACAGGGCCATGAGCAGGAAGACGCACCCCCCCATCGGGGGGGTAGCGGCCTTGATCTCGACGTCGATTCCAACCCCGTAACTCTTCTGAGCCTGTCCGACGCTCCAGTGTCGCTGGACGCCGATCCAGACGTACTGCAGAAGAAGCCCCAGGAGGAAAAAACCGCCCCCACACACGGCGACCTCCATCATGAAGCCTCCCCGGGACCATCGAAGGGAATGGCCTCCACCGCAAGGCCCTCGACGACCCTCTCGAGCTCCAGGCTGTGGGAACCCTTCACCAGGATCCCCGCCCATTCGGCGGCCCTCGCGGCGTCCAGAGCCTCCCCCCAGCCCCCGACGAAACGGCGGTTCGGCCTCTCCTCCAGGGCCTCGCGCCAAAGCTCCCCCACCAGCACGACCTCGTCCACCCCGTCGATCAGGGACTCCAGCTCGCGATGGTATCGCACCGCATCCGGCCCCATCTCCCGCATCTCCCCCAATACGGCCATCCTGGGCGCCACGGAGCGAAGGGACAGGAAGGTCTCCAGGGAGGAGCGCATGGAAAGCGGGTTGGCGTTGTAGGCGTCGTCGACGACGAATCCCTCCCGCCCCGCGGCGGGAAGGATCCTGCCGCGCCCCTCGATCCCACGAAACCCCTCGAGGGCCGCGGCCCCCTCCCTCAGGGGAACGCCCAGCCTGCATCCCGCCGCAGCGGCGAGGGCCAGGGGTAGGGCCAGATGCCGCCCCCACAGGCCGGAACGGATGCATGCCTCGTCCCCGCTGCCCCGAAGGCGGAAGGTGAGGACGGGCAGCCCCCCCTCCAGGTCAAAACAGGGTTCCTCGATGAGAAAATCCGTCCCGCGCTCCATCCCCACGGAGTCGACACAGGGCCCCGACAGGCCCGCGGCGACCCCGCGAAGCAGGGGATTGTCGAAGTTGTAGAGGAAGCGGCGCAACCGACCGGAGCCGGCGATCTCCATCTTGGCCCGCAGGACCCCCTCGACGGACCGGAACCCCTCGAGATGGACGGGCGCCACCTGGGTCACCACGGCCGTCGTGGGAGGGAAGAGCTCGGACAGCTCCGCGATCTCCCCCGCCTTGTTGGCCCCGAACTCCAGGAGCAGCAGCTCTGCGTCGAGCGGCATGGCCAGGACCGTCGCGGTGCATCCGATACGGGTGTTCAGGCTCCGGTCCGCCGAATGGACCCGGAAGCGCGTCCTCAGGACGCGCCGCAGGGCCTCACGGGTCGTCGTCTTCCCCACGCTTCCGGTCACCGCGACGACCTCCTCCGGCGCAGTCCGTCGGAGGTAGGCCGAGGCCAGCCGGGCCAGGTCCCGCTCGGGGTCCTCCAGCTCGACGCAGGGAACGGCGGG
>CAUPUB010000050.1:0-15748 GCA_963514535.1 uncultured Fretibacterium sp. | reverse complement strand
ATTGCGCTTCCATTATACATTTTATTCCAACTCCAAATCATTCGTATGCTGCGTTGTTTTTGCTCACCTTGCTCGACGTACTTCTTTGTACGCCTTCGCTGCGGTTCGCAAAAGCCGCCTTGCCTACGAACGATTTGAAGTTGGAATTATACATCACGTTTGACGCCCGGCTCGGCGGTCCGCGCGGAGGATATGGGCACGAGCCATGCGGCGGGATGGGCCGGACGGAGGCTGTATAGAGGGGGTCCAAGCCCCAAAGAATCGAGACCTGGAGGGCTGAAGATGATGAGGATCGAGGGAGCGCGTGAGCGCCTTATTCTGAAGACGGATATCGGCATCCTGACCCTGATTGCGGACGGGGAGGCCCTCGTCGGCGTGCACTTCGGGGGCGAAGGGGGCTCCCCCCGCTCCCCCGAGCCGGCGGAGCGGGGCGGGAGCCCTCTCTTGCTGGAGGCGGCTCGGCAGATCGGCGAATATCTCCACGGGGAACGAAGGGACTTCGACGTCCCGATACGGTTGGAGGGGACAGACTTCCAGCTCCTGGTCTGGAATGCGCTTCGGACCATCCCCTACGGCGAGACCCGAACCTACGCGGAGATTGCGGCCCAGATCGGCAGGCCCCGAGCCGTCCGGGCCGTGGGCGGAGCCAATCACCGCAACCCTCTGCCCCTCCTCGTCCCCTGCCACCGCGTCGTCGGGGCCAACGGAGCGCTGGTGGGGTTCGGGGGAGGGCTCAAGGTCAAACGACGGCTTCTGGAGCTCGAGGGGAGCAATGTTTGAGTAACGCCCCTGGGCTATCGGTACCCCATCCGCTCTCTTTTCGCCTCCAGCCTGAGGCACGTTCGATAGAGGACGGCGATCAGCACGAGGGTCCCCACAACGTCGCTCGCGTTCGAGGCCAGCAGCCATAACCCGAAGGCGTTGCCCAGCAATCCTCCGGAGGCCAGGAATGCAGCCGAGAACAGGGAAAAAATCCCAATGCCGACCAGACAAAAGACGGAGAGGAAAAACGCCGCCCGGCCCCAGAACAGACTCTCCAGAAAGACCACTTCAACCATGAAGAAAAGAACGACGCAGATATAGACAACCTGAAAAATTGTCGAACTACCAAGGGGCACTGGACTCAACAGTTTGCCCACCGCAAACAATATGTTGCACAGGCAGATAAGGAAAAATTCGACCTCATGCTGGAACAGGTTCCTCAGCCAGCGCCTCATCCATCATTCTCCTTTCCGTGCTTATCCGTCGCCCGTGGTTCAAACAGGCATTCCGCACCCTCGAGGACTCGGAGCAGGCAAATCCCGAGGTCTGTCCGGGGTAAGGGGCTATATCTCCCGCTTCCAGCGCGTCCCCTGCGGGGTGTCCTCCAGCACGATGCCCTGCTCCGCCAGCATGGCCCGGATCTCGTCCGACCGGGCGAAGTCCCTCGCCTTGCGGGCGGCGCAGCGCTCCTCGATCAGCCGCTCGACCTCCGCGTCGCCGAGGCCCTCCTCCCCTGCCGGGCCCTCCTCCTTCGGCAGCTCCTCGGGCCCGATCACGCCCAGGATGCCGTCGATCTTCGCCAGCTCGGCCTCCGCCGCGTCGAAGAAGGAGGCCGGCAGGGACGGGTGCTCCTTCAGCCCGGAGTTGATGGCCTTGACCACCTCGAAGAGCACCCCCACCGCCGCCGCCGTGTTGAAGTCGTCGTCCATCGCGGCGTGAAAGTCCTCGTCCAGCCTCCTCAGCTCCACCAGAAAATCGGCCGGGAACGAGCCGGCCCCGGGCTCCTCGCCCATCCGGGTCTTGCGGGCGAAGGCCAGGTCGGCCCGGCAGTTTCTCAGGCGCGTCACGCCCCGTTCGGCCTGTTCCAGGCCCTCGGGCGCGAAGTTGATGGGGGACCGGTAGTGCGCGCCGAGCATGAAGAGGCGGATGGCCAGGGGCGGATACTTCTGACGGGCGGCGCGGGCCGTCATGAAGTTGCCCAGGGACTTGGACATCTTCTCCTTGTCGATGAGCAGAAAACCGTTGTGCAGCCAGAACCGCACGAAGGGCCTCCCATTCGCGGCCTCGCTCTGCGCTATCTCGTTCTCGTGGTGGGGAAAGGTCAGGTCCACCCCGCCCGAATGGATGTCGATCGTCGTGCCCAGGTACTTCGAGGACATGGCGCTGCACTCGATGTGCCAGCCGGGCCGCCCCTTTCCCCACGGGCTGTCCCAGGCGGGCTCCCCCGGCTTCTGCGCCTTCCAGAGCGCGAAGTCCAGCGGGTCCCTCTTGCGCTCGCCCACCTCCACGCGCGCGCCGGCCTCCAGCTCGTCCAGGCTCTGCTTGCAGAGCTTGCCGTAGCCGGGCCAGCTCCGGACGTCGAAGTAGACGTCCCCGTCCGAGACGTAAGCGTGCCCCCTCTCGATGATCCTCTCGATCGTCCCGATGATCTCCGGCATGTGCTCCGTGGCGAGCGGCGCCACGTCGGCCCGCCGGATCCCCAGGGCATCGGCGTCCTTGTAGTATTCCCCGATGAAGCGCGCGGCGAGGTTGGAGACCTCGATGCCCTCGGAATGGGCGCGCTGGATCATCTTATCGTCGATGTCCGTGAAGTTCTGGACGAAGGTGACCTCATACCCCAGATGCTCCAGGTAGCGGCGCAGGACGTCGAAGACGATGAAGGGGCGCGCGTTGCCGATGTGAAAGAAGTCGTAGACCGTCGGGCCGCAGCTGTAGAAGGTGACGCGTCCCGGGGTCAGGGGGGCGAACGGCTCCTTTTTACGCGTCAGGTCGTTATAAAGAGTCAGACTCATGGCAATGCACCTCCGGATTGAAAACGAATTTGAAAGCAAAGTGCAAAATCAAAAGCGAATGTCGGCGGCCTGTCGAAAACCGAATCAAAAGGCCGAGGGCGTCACTTATAATAATAATTGTACACGTTCCGAGAAATTTTTGGGCCCCCGGGGCCCGCAGCTGGGAGAGATGTATCTTGTCCGCGTCCGGAAAGCACCAGTTCGCGCTTCTGCGCACGCGCCGTTTTCTGCCCCTTTTCCTGACGCAGTTCCTGGGGGCCTTCAACGACAACTTCTTCAAGAGCGCCCTGGCGATGCTGATCACCTTCCGCCTGGCCGACGGCGCCGGGCTCGACTCCCGCATCATGGTGAACGTCGCGGCCGGGGTCTTCATCCTGCCCTTCTTCCTCTTCTCGGCCCCCGCCAGCGACCTGGCCGACCGCTACGACCGCGCGTATCTGATGCGCCTCGTCAAGTTCGCGGAGGTCGTCATCATGGGTGCGGCGGCCGTGGGATTCCAGCTGCAGAACATCTGGCTGCTGCTCGCGGTGCTCTTCCTGATGGGAGCGCAGTCCACCTTCTTCAGCCCCGCCAAGTTCAGCATCCTGCCGCAGCACCTGGAGGAGGACGAGCTGATCGCGGGAAACGGCCTCATCCAGACCGGGACCTACCTCGCCATCCTGACGGGAACCATCTTCGGCGGGCTCCTCATCCTCACGCCCGGAGGGCTCCTCCTGGTCGGAGCGGGGGTCGTGGCTGTGGCGGCCGTCGGCTGGTGGACCAGCCTCTACATCCCGCCGACGCGGCCCATCGACCCGCACCGGCGGGTATCCGCCGACGTCGTCCGCAGGACCGCCGCGCTCGTCGCGGACGTCTATCCTCACCGCAACGTCTTCTGCGCAGTCCTCGGGATATCCTGGTTCTGGCTGGTCGGGGCGACCTTCCTGGCGCAGTTCCCCACCTACGCCCGGCTGGTCCTCGGGGCGGACGAGCAGGTGGCGACGCTCTTCCTGGCCGTCTTCTCCATGGGAATCGGGCTGGGCTCGATGGCATGCAACGCCGTCCTGGGGGGCAAGGTCTCGGTGCGGTACGTGCCCGCCGCAGCCGTCGGCATCGCCCTATCCAGCGCGCTGCTCTGGCTGGCGAGCCATCGGGATCCCCTGGCCCCGGGGCTCCCGGCGATCGGCGTCGGCTCCTTCCTGGCCGCGCCCGCAAACCTGGCCGTGCTGGCCTGCCTCTTCGCCATCTCCTTCTGCGGGGGGCTCTACATCGTCCCCCTCTACGCGGCCATCCAGTACCTCACGCCGGAGGACCGCATGGCCGGGGTCATCGCCTGTTCCAACGTCACGGACTCCCTGTTCATGGTCGTCTCCGCCGTGGGGTCCAGCCTTCTGCTGACCGCGGGGCTCGAGATCCCCCAGATCTTCCTGGTCATGGCCATCCTGACCGTCCTGGCGGCGGTCCTGATCCGTAAGGGCGTGCGGCGGTACGGCGGCGGGGATCGGTAGAGCACCCGCAGCCCATGCCCCCCGAGACGAATAAACAGCCCCCTAAAGGGGGCCGCTTGTCGTTCTCATACCAAATCGCGTTTAATGTTTAATTTTAATATGGATTGACTCCCCTAATGAAAATCTAAGTTCGACGACGCGTAACTCAAAGATTTGCTGTCTCACTTATGAAAGGGGAGGTGGCCCGAAGGGCCGGAGGGGTTGTTTCTCAGGCACAACACCCCCCAGCCCGTTAAGCAGGGGACCAGCTCTCTGGGAGCTACCGCTCCCGGATGCTGTGTCCTTCGCTTATGTCGATATGCAGCATAGTTGCTGCATTATCGGCTCGGGGCAGCCCCCCTTATATAAGCAGACTGCCATAAGCAGACCACCAACGAGTGTAACGAGTTGAGTGGGTCGCTTATAAGTGAAGCAGCAAATCTTTGATTTGCGTAGCTGAACTTATAAGCAGACAACCGGCGAGGTACGAGCCGTGTAGGTCGCTTAGATTCTTCACCAGGGGCCTTATCAGGGACTTCATCTCCTTAAATATTTCGCGGTACCTCTCTGCGCGGTTCCCCGTAGAATGTTATCGCGAAACCTCCCTTCGACTGTGGCTCCCGCCCTGCCGCCGGACGAAGTCGTCGATCAGGCGGCGCGAGATGCTGAGCGGCGGCGGGACGTCGGGCAGGGCGTCGGGGGCGAACCACCCGGCCTCGTCCAGCTCCAGGCCGTCGGGGATGGCCTCGCCCGAGCTCCAGTGCGCCGTGAACCCCAGCATCAGGGACGAGGGGAAGGGCCAGGACTGGCTTCCGAAGTAGCGGATGCCGCCGATCTCGATCCCGACCTCCTCGCGGACCTCGCGGACCACCGTCTGCTCCAGGCTCTCCCCCGGCTCGACGAACCCCGCGAGCACGCTGTATCGCTTTGCGGGCATGTTCCGGTTGTGCGCCAGAAGAAGCTTCCCGTCCCGCTCCACGGCGACGATGATCGCCGGGTGCAGGGGGGCGTAGAAGGCCCTGCCGCAGCCCGGGCAGGAGAGCCCCCTGTCCTCCTCTCGGGCCTCCAGCGGCGCGGCGCAGAACGAGCAGAAGCACATGGAACGGCGCCAGTTCATGTACTGATAGGCCGCGCCGGCGCGGGCAAAGGCCTCCTCCCCGAAACGGTGCCATACGGCGCGCAGGTCCAGCCACTCCGTCCCCCGCGCCTCGAAGTCCTCCCCGACCTCGCACCAGGCGGTCAGGTCCTGCCAGGACTCCGGAAAGTCCAGGGAACAGCGCAGAACCCCGGACGGCCGGTCGGGCCAGTCGAGACAACCGTCCCCGGCCAGAAGTGTGTTGCCCTTGAAGATAAGCACTCAGCTACGCATCTCCTTCACTTCACGACGCGCCCTTCACGACGCGCACGTCCCCCACGCGCCGCGTGTAGCCCTTGGAATCGAAGTACTCCAGAACGGGCAGGATGAACTTCCTCGAGCTGTTCGTCGCGTCCCGGACCGCCGCCAGGGTGACGTTCCCGCCTATTCCCCTCAGGATGTCGAGCATGGCGTTCTCCATCTCCGAGGTCAGGACGTAGCTGCCCTCCAACAGCACGAGCTCCCTCGTGTTCTTCAGGCTCTGGATGAGCTGGGTGAAGGCGCTGGGTTCCATGCGGAGCTCCGAGCGGACCTCCTCCAGCGTGGCGAGCTGCCAGCCCCGAGCCCGGCAGAACGCGGCGAGGGCCTCGCTGTTGCGGCGAAACGCCCCCTCGTTGCGGACGACGAAGTCCGGAGTGCGCGCCTTGTTGTCCCCGGTCACGATTCGCCCGCGCTCCGCGAGCAGCGCGGCGAAGGAACGCAGCACCCTGGCGTCCGGCAGGGAGAGCCTGCGCATCAGCTCGTCCAAGGGCATCCCCGCCTCGGAGGGAAACGCCTTCTGGTAATCCTTCAGCTCCGAGACGGCCTTGGCCTCCAGCGACTCGAAACGGGAGGAGGAGAGCAGAAGCGGACGCTCCCCCTTCAGCTCGACGAGGGCCCCTGCCTTGACGAGGCGCGCGACGACGGCCGCGAGATCGGACGGGGCCTCCTGGATCAGGACCGCGGCCCGTGGGGTCTCCATCATACCCGCCTCCTCGACCAGGCAGCGCAGCCGATCGTCGGCCGCGGCGGCGGCGCCGAGCGCCCCGATGCGGGCCACGGACGCGGACCGGGCCGCAGCGCCCCGGGGCTTGTGGGAGTAGGGGAAGACGACGCGCCCTCCACCGATCGTGATCAGCGGGCTGTAGAAACGGATGATGAACCGCTGCTCCGCCGTGCAGACCACCGGCTCCTCCAGGACGAGCTGGACGGGCTCCTCCTCTCCGGGGGCCACCGCTCGTTTTCGGAGCAGGCTCACCCGCGCCAGGACGTCCGACGTCCCGATGCAGAGTCGGACCCTCTGCCAGTGCTCCAGGGGCTCCGAGGCCGACGGCAGGATGCGGAGCAGCGCGTCGAAGCAGCGCGTCGGGGAGTACACGCCCTTCCGGCAGACCACGTCCCCGCGGGCAAGCTCGTCCACCGCGATCCCTGAGAGGTTGGCGGCCACCCTCTGGCCCGCGAATGCCTCGTCCACGGAGCGCCCGTGGACCTGGAGGCTGCGGATGCGGCCCTCGCGCCCCGAGGGGAAGACCTCGACCTCGTCCCCCGTACGGGCGGTCCCGCGATAGGCGGTCCCCGTCACGACGGTGCCGAACCCCGAGATGGGGAAGGCCCGGTCGATGGGCAGGAAGAGGGCCCCCTTGCGGGCTCTGGGCCGTACCCGGTCCACCAGGGCGGCGAGCTCGCGCTTCAGGGTCTCGAGGTTCTCTCTGGTGACCGCGGAGACCGGGACGACGGGCTTTCCCTCCAGAAAGCTCCCGCGGACGAACTCCTGGACGTCCTCCCGGACCAGGTCGGCCATACCGGGCTCGACCCTGTCCGTCTTCGTGATCGCGACGAGCCCGTCCCGCACCCCCAGGAGCTCCAGTATGGCCAGATGCTCGCGGGTCTGGGGCATGACGCTCTCGTCGGCGGAGACGATCAGGAGCACGGCGTCGATCCCGGAGGCCCCCGCCACCATCTGGCGGATGAAGCGCTCGTGTCCGGGGACATCGATGACGCTGACGACGCGGCCGTCCTCCAGGCGGAGGGGGGCAAAGCCCAGCTCGATGGTGATCCCCCTCTTCTTCTCCTCCATGAGCCGGTCGCAGTCCACGCCCGTCAGCGCGGCGATCAGGGTCGTCTTGCCGTGGTCGATGTGCCCGGCGGTGCCCAGCACCAGGGATATCTCGCGGTCCGCGCTCATGCGTCCTCCCCCCCCTCGGTGCCGATGCGGGCGAAGGCCTCCACGACGAGCGCCTCGTCCCGGGGCGTGATCGTACGGACGTGCAGGACCAGGGCGTCCTCCCGCGCGCCGCACACGACAGGAATCTCCTGGCCCCTCAGGAGCGCCTGGAGGCGTCCCGCTCCTCCGGCGGGATGCGCGCCGACGGCGACCCCCCATCCCGAAAGGGGAAGCGCGGGGTAGGAGCCGCCGCCTACCGCGTCCTCCACCGCCACGACCTCCACGCGCGCCGGCGTGACCCGCCTCAGCTTCGCCGCCAGGCGGCGCGCCTGGGAATGCATCGCGTCCGGGGCGCGGCGAAGCATCGCCAGGGTCGGGATCCGGTCCAGGTCCCCCTTCGCGTAAAGACGCATCGTCGCCTCGAAGGCCGCCAGGGTCATCTTGTCCACGCGCAGGGTTCGGAGGATGGGGTGTTCCCTCAGGCGGTTCACCGCGGCCCGCCGCCCGGCGATGACACCGATCTGAGGCCCGCCCAGCATCTTGTCGCCGGAGAAGGTGACGATGTCCGCTCCCGCCTCGATGCAGGCACGGACGTCGCACTCCCCGCTCAGGCCCAGGGCGCGGCCGTCGACCAGGAGGCCGCTTCCGGCGTCCTCCATGAAGAGCAGCCCTCGCTCGTGCGCGAGCGCCGCGAGCTCGGCACGCTCGGGCGCCGCCGTGAAGCCGTCCATCCTGAAGTTCGAGGGGTGCACCTTGAGGAGCATTGAGGTCCGTTCGGAGATCGCCGCGGCGTAATCCTTGAGGTGCGTCCGGTTCGTCGTCCCCGCCTCGACCAGCTCCGCCCCGGAGAGCTCCATGATGTCGGGGATGCGGAACGTCCCCCCGATCTCCACGAGCTCCCCGCGCGAGACCACCACCTCGGTCCCCCGGGACAGGGCGGCTAGGCAGAGCAGGACCGCCCCGGCGTTGTTGTTCACGACCACGCACGCCTCCGCCCCCGTCAGGGCGCAGAGAAGCTCCTCGACGTGGGCGTTGCGCTGGCCCCTGGCCCCCTTGTCCAGGTCGTACTCCAGGTTGCTGTAGCTCCCCGCCGTGCGGACGACGGCCGCCACCGCCTCCTCCGCGAGGAGCGAGCGCCCGAGGTTGGTGTGGATGACCACCCCCGTCGCGTTGATAACCCGGCGCAGCCGCGGGCGTCCCTCCCTCGAGAGCAGGACCTCGAAATTTTTTCTCAGGGCGTCCGCGGAGATGTCCGCGTCCTCACCGGCGAGCATCCGCCTCCGGATGCGGGTCAGCTCCCCGTTCAGGACGCGCTTGACCGTCTCCCGCCCCAGTTCCCCGATCCACGGCAACGCCCAATCCTGCGCCAGCAGAATATCCATGCCGGGGATCTCACGCATTTTCTTCCTGATGTCCTCGATCATAAGCAGGCCCGCTCCTCGTCGTCTCTTTTACACTGTCGTGCTCTGGATAGTTTTCTGCAACCATTCTATAATAAAATAAGGATGGAATGCTCTAAGGAAACGCTGATTTGAGGAAGCCACGATTCAATCTATGAAGCCCCGTCGTCGGGCTTTACATCGTCGTTTTTTTCGGGTGAAACTGGAGGTAACCGCGATGATCGTCGTCAACGCCACGGGCAGGGCCTGCCCGGAATCTGTCGCCATGACCAAGGCCGCCCTCGACAAGGGTGCGGAGGAGCTGGAGGTCCTCGTCGACAATCCCGAGGCGGCCACGAACGTCAAACGCCTCCTGGAGGGCCGGGGCTTTCGGGTCCTCCTCCAGGACGACGACGGCCGCCTGAAATTGGCGGCGGGCAAAAAAACGGAGCCCTCCGTCTCGACATCACAGGCTTCGGCATCACAGGCCCCGGCGCCCGCGCCGGCCGCTCCGATGCCCGTACCGCGCCCCGTGGAGGGGATGGCCGTCCTGATCACCGGCAAGACCCTGGGACGAAACGACGAGGAGCTCGGCGAGATCCTCGTCAAGGGGTTTCTGGGCGCTCTCTCCCAGCTGGACGTCCCGCCCCGGACCGTGGCCCTGATAAACGAGGGCGTGAAGCTGGCGCTCTTCGACTCCTCCTCGTGCGACCACCTGAAGAACCTGGAGCGGAAGGGGACGAACATCCTGGTGTGTGGGACCTGCGTCAACCACTTCGGGATCACGGACAGCGTGGGGGCCGGGACGATCTCGAACATGTTCGAGATCGTGGAAAATCTTGACAAGGCCGCGAAAATCCTGAGCGTTTGAAAACCTGAAAAACGACTCTCGGGGCTCCGCCCCGAACCCCGCCCAGGGAGCGTGCTCCCTGGGAACCCTGTCATAACCGCAGAAGACGGCCTCCAGGAGATGCTTTCCCGGGGGCTCGGCCTGAGAATGAGAGCCTGACAATAAGGAGGGAAAGACCGTGACCGGAGGCTGGCGCGCAGACAGCGCGGAGCGCCCCGTGATGGAGGGCGAGCTCCAGTACCACATCCGCTGCGGGAGAGGGGACGTGAACCGCTACGTCCTCCTTCCCGGGGACCCGGAACGCACGGACGCCATCGCCAAAGAATGGACCGAGTCCCGCTTCGTGGCGAACAACCGCGAGCATCGGACCTGGAGCGGGACGATCGGATCCGTCCCCGTGACGACGTGCTCCACGGGCGTGGGGGGCGGCTCGACGTCCATCGCGCTCGAGGAGCTGGCCGCCCTGGGCGCGGACACCTTCATCCGCGTGGGGTCCTGCGGCGCCATCGTCGAGGGGATCGAGTGCGGCGACCTGATCGTCTGCACGGGCGCGATGCGCCGGGACGGGACGAGCCCGGACTACGTCGATCTCTCCTATCCCGCCCAGGCGCACTACGAGGTCACCGCCGCGCTGGTGGAGGCCTGCGAGCGTCTGGACGTGGTCTATCACGTCGGCGTCGGCTGCTCGACGGCCTCCTTCTACTGCGGACAGGCCCGGCCGGGGTTTGGCGGCTACATGCAGTCCGCGTCCCGCGACAGGATCGACGACCTGCGGCGCGCCGGGGTGCTGAACCTCGAGATGGAGGCCGCCACGGTCTTCACGCTCGCGGGGCTCTACGGGTTCCGCGCCGGGGCGGTCTTCGCGGTGGTGGCCCATCGCCTGAAGGACACGTTCCGCTATGAGGGCATCGACAAAAGCGTCCGCGTCGCCAACGAGGCCGTGAGCATCCTCGCCTCCTGGGACGCGCTGAGGAGGGCGGCGAACAAACGCTATTGGTTCCCGGGGCTGCTGGGTTCGGGGCGAAGCTGAGGCCGCGGGTTTGTCGAGGGGCTGCTTCCGCGCCGCTTTTTTATCCTGATCGGGAGGTCTCCATGACGCAGATTGCCATCTCCAACCTCACCTTCGCCTATCCGGGCGCTCCGGCTCCGCTTTTCAAGGAGCTTTCGCTCCGGATCGACACGGACTGGAAGCTGGGGCTCGTCGGCCGAAACGGGCGCGGCAAGACGACGCTGCTGGATCTGATCCAGGGGAAATACGAATATCAGGGGACGATAACGCCCCGTCTTCAAACCCGGCGATTCCCCGCTCCATCCGTGGACGAAGAGAGGGATGCTCTGGCTCTTCTGGACTCACGCTGTCCTGACCGGCCGCTCTGGGTTCTGAAGCGCGAGCTCTCCCGTCTTCAGTGCCCGGAGGAGATCCTGTCTCGTCCTTTCAAGACGCTTTCTCACGGTGAACGCACCAAGGTGCTTCTGGCGTCCTTGTTTCTGGAGAAGGATGTTTTCGCGCTCATCGACGAACCGACCGACCATCTGGATGCCGAGGCCCGTGCGGTCGTCGTCGATTATCTGCGATCCAAGCGGGGTTTCATCCTCGTGTCGCACGACCGGACGCTTCTGGACGACTGTGTTGACCATATTCTGGCCCTGAATCGATCCGGGGTGGAACTCCAGAAGGGGAACTTCTCCTCCTGGTTCCGTAACAGGGAGCTGCAGGACGGTATGGAACGGGACCTCAACGAAAAACTGGAGAGGGAGATGGGCCGGATGAAGGAGGCGTCCCGCCGCACCGCCGAATGGTCGGATCGGGTGGAGAGGAGCAAACGCGGCGCCTTGGACAAGGGGTTTGTCGGTCACAAGGCCGCGAAGATGATGAAACGGTCCAAGAATCTGGAGAACCGGCGCGAGGCTGCGATCGAGACCAAAAGGGGACTGCTCCGAAACGTTGAGACAACGCAGGCGCTTCAGCTGCGCCCTCTGCGGTATCATGCACAGACGCTTGTCCGGGTCTCGGGCGTCTCGATCCGCTACGGCGATCACGTCGCCTGCCGGGATGTCGGTTTCGAGGTCGGGTGCGGCGAGCGCGTTGCCCTGATCGGGGGAAACGGAACCGGAAAGTCCAGCATCCTGAAGCTGATCGAGGGGAAAGACTTGGATTTTTGTGGAGAACTGCACCGGGCGTCGGGGCTCTCCCTATCCTGTGTGCCTCAGGATACCTCTTTCCTGAGGGGACGGCTCTCGGACTACGCAAGGCGAGAGGGGCTCGATGAGAGCTTGGTCCGTGCGCTTCTGGAAAAAATGGATCTCGTCCGGGAGAAGCTCGATGTCGATATGTCGGAGCTCAGCCAAGGGCAGAAGAAGAAGGTGCTGATCGCCGTGAGCCTCAGTCGGAGTGCCCACCTCTATATCTGGGACGAACCGCTCAATTTTGTGGACGTTTTTTCGCGTATTCAAATTGAAGAGCTTCTGCTGACGTTCAAGCCCGCGCTGTTGTTCGTGGAACACGATCGCGCTTTTGTCGGAAGGATCGCGACGAAAGTCATCACGATGCAGCCTACTGCTCCGAAGTCCTTTGAAAAAAAGTCCTTTGAAAGAACATCGTTCGGGGACAGTTCGAGGCATGAGGCCCCATGAAGGGAAACGAGGAAAAAACATGAAGAACGACCTGCGGCGCGCCGGGGTGCTGAACCTCGAGATGGAGGCCGCCACGGTCTTCACGCTCGCGGGGCTCTACGGGTTCCGCGCCGGGGCGGTCTTCGCGGTGGTGGCCCATCGCCTGAAGGACACGTTCCGCTATGAGGGCATCGACAAAAGCGTCCGCGTCGCCAACGAGGCCGTGAGCATCCTCGCCTCCTGGGACGCGCTGAGGAGGGCCGCGAACAAACGCTATTGGTTCCCGGGGCTGCTGCGGTCGGGAGAGGGTTAAGGGCCGCGGTCCATGACGATGACCCGAGTCGGGTCGCAAGGAGGGTACAACAATGGAGGGTACAACAATGTCGGAAAGACAGGGAAACAGCTTTTGGAGGTCCTATCGTTTTCCCCTGACGCTGCTGGCCGCTATCGCGCTGGGCTGCGTCCTGGGCGCCTCGATGGGCAAGGAAGCCCTGATGTTCAAGCCCCTGGGCGATATCTTCCTGAACGCCATGTTCATGGTCGTCGTCCCGCTCGTCTTCACGACGGTCTGCGGCGCCGTGTCCAACATGTCCTCGATGAAGCGCCTGCGCCGCGTCATGGGGTCCCTCGTCGCGGTGTTCCTCGTCACGGGGGCCGTCGCGGCCCTGCTCATGCTGACGGCCGTGCAGCTCTATCCCCCGGCTGCGGGAACGGCCGTCGCCCTGACGCCGCCGGAGAACCTGCAGCCCCTGAGCACCGCCGACCAGATCGTCAAGGCGATCACCGTCAGCGATTTCCAGGACCTCCTCTCCAGGAGCCACATGCTTCCCCTGATCCTCTTCTCGGTCCTCTTCGGCGTCAGCCTCCAGCTGCTGGGGGAGCGGGGCAGGGCCGCGGCGCGGGGGATCTCCGTCCTGGCGGACGCCATGCTGAAGCTGGTGAACATCATCATGTACTACGCGCCGGTCGGACTGGCCGCCTACTTCGCCGCCCTCGTCGGGGATTTCGGGCCGAACCTCCTGGGCACCTACCTCCGCTCCATGGTGATCTACCACGTGACGACCCTCGCCTACTTCTTCGCCGCCTTCACCCTCTACTCCGCCTGGGCGGCCGGGCGCAGGGGGCCGGCGACCTTCTGGAGGAATATCCTGCCCGCCGCCATGACCGCGCTGGGGACCCAGAGCAGTACCGCCACCCTGCCCGTGAACCTGGAGGCGGCCCGCAGGATCGGGATACCGGACGACATCGGTGAGGTGGTGCTCCCCATCGGCGCGACGGCCCACATGGAGGGATCCTGCCTGAGCGGCATCCTGAAGATCGCCTTCCTCTTCGGGGTCTTCAACATGCCCTTCGAGGGGACGGGGACCTTCGCCAGCGCCATTGCGGTCGCCGTGCTCAGCGGCGTGGTGCTCTCCGGCATCCCCGGCGGGGGGCTGGTGGGCGAGATGCTCATCGTGAGCCTCTACGGCTTTCCTCCGGAGGCATTCCCCATCATCGCCACCCTGGGCTTCCTGGTCGACCCTGCGGCCACGATGGTCAACGCCACCGGCGACACCTGCTCCGCGATGCTCGTGGCCCGTCTGGTCGAGGGCAGGGACTGGTTCGTGAAGGGGCAGAGAGGGTAAGGCGGCCGGGGCATGAACCCGCTGCTTCGGGCCGCGTTGCTGCTGAACGCTGCACGGGCCCCGCTGTCCGCGTTTGAGGTGCTGCGGGACGAATACGGTCCCGAGTCGGCCTGGACGGACGGCGAGGCGCTCTGGAGACGGCTGGGGCTTCGGCCGTCCGCCTGCGTGAAGCTGGAGGGGCTCCTGCGGGAGCGGGACTGGCCGGAGCGGGAGCTGGAGAGGGCGGAGCGCGGGGGCGCGCGCTTCCTGACGGCCGACGACGAGGGATACCCTCCCCGGCTGAGGGACCTCGCGCAGCCGCCCGTGGGGCTCTACGTCAAAGGGGACCTGGATTTTTCGTGCGCGCCCTCCGTCGCCGTCGTGGGGACGCGGAAGTGCAGCCTCTACGCCAAGTCGGTCGGCGAGTCCCTGGGGCGTGCCCTCGCACGTTCGGGCTACCTCGTGATCAGCGGCGGGGCGCGCGGGGTCGACGCCGCCGGACACGGCGGGTGCCTGGCGGAGGGAGGACGGACCGTCGCCGTGCTGGGCACGGCCGTGAACCGCGTCTATCCCTCGGAGCACCGGGATCTGTTCCGCAGGATCGCGGAGCGTGGGGCGCTGGTCTCGGAGTACCCGATGGACACGGGCGGGGACCCCTGGCGCTTCCCCGAGCGCAACCGCCTCATCGTGGGCATGGCGGGGCGCGTCGTCGTGGTGGAGTCCCCGGAGGACGGCGGGGCCATGATCACAGCCCGCCTTGCCCTTGACATCGGGCGCGAGGTCTGGTGCGTCCCCGGGCGCATCACGGAGACGGTCGCCAGGGGGTCGAACCGACTGCTGCGCGACGGCGCGGAGCCGCTGGTCGACGTCGAGGAGTTCATCCGCAGCATCTCGGGGCGGTATGGACAGCTGATGCTGGACCTCGGGGCGCCGCCGGAGGACCCTCCCGAGCTCTCCACGGACGAGAAGGTCGTGCTGGCGCTGCTGCAGCGACAAGGGGGCCGGACGGCCGACGAGCTGATGGCGGAGAGCGGCCTGGACCTCGCGGCTCTTCAGGGCTGTCTGATGGCGCTCTCCGCCGCCGGCCTCGCGGTTCCGGCCGGCCCGGGCCGCTACTCCGCGGGGGCGTGATCGGTCGTTTTTCCGGGTAAAAAACAAAGGATTGCGTTAAAATCTAGGGTGGACCGCCGGGCCGTGCTAGGGAGCACGGGGGCGGTCCCCTTTACCGTTGGGAGTGATGAGAAATGCCCAGGCAGGCTGCGGCGACGCGCAGCAATATGACCCGCATCCAGGCCGCGCTCAAGCTGGCGCGGCGTGGACACGATCTCCTGGAACAGAAGCGAAGGATCCTCATGGCCGAGCTCGCAGGCAGGATCGAGGACGTTCGAGAGGTGCAGAGCGGGATGCGCGACATCTTCGCCGGGGCCTACTCGGGGCTTCGGATGGCGAATATCTCCATGGGGATCGAGAACGTGGAGAGGGTCGCGGGCACCGTCCCGGAGGAGGACCGTTTCGTTATTCGTCTGCGCTCCATCATGGGGATGGACATTCCCGAGGTGGATCCCCTGGAGCCCGCCTGCAGCCCCGTCTATTCCCTGGGGGGAATGTCGGGGACCTCCTCCGTCCTGGACAACGCGTATGTCCAGGCCCGTTCCCTGGTCCCGCTCATCGCGCGGCTGGCGGAGGTGGAGACCAGCGTCTATCGGTTGGCCGTGCAGATACGTAGGACGGTACGGCGGGTTTCTCAGCCTCAGCATGATTATCTTTATCCCCTCCACGACCCC
>CAUPUB010000049.1:0-16045 GCA_963514535.1 uncultured Fretibacterium sp. | reverse complement strand
TCGAAAACGCAAATCAAAGATTTGCTGCTTCACTTATAAGCGAACCGGCACAACTCACTGCGTTCGTTGGCTGTCTGATTATGTGGGCCTTTTTTTATCTCCTCTCACCCCCTGCGGTTGCATTTGAATTGTAAATCCAAGGCTTAAAATGTTTTTCTGTGATGTCCCTCTCCGGCATTCCGCCACCTCCAGCCCTTTGCCCTGGCTCCATTATAACAACAAGGCCGGGCACAGAGGCCCGGCCTTGTCGACGAAAAGCCGACGGAGACAGCACAGGTGCCGCTCAATTTTTGATCTTGATCCCGGACAGGATCAGCCTGGCGATTCCCACGGCGTCGTCCGGGGCAAAGCACGGCGCCGAAAACGCGTTGTCAGCCTCCGGCCCCACCACGGCCCAGACCGGCGGGGCTATCGGGACCGGCTCGCCCCCCAGGACGACGACCTTGGGCCACTCCGACCCCTTCAGTCCCTCGGCCAGGATCAGGTCCATGTCGGCCATCAGGTCCAGGAGCGTCTCCAGCTCCGGCTCCCCGTCCCGAAAGAGCGCCCAGCGCCGAGCCGAGAATACGGCCGACGCCCTGGCCCCTGCCGCACGGTGCCGCCAACTGTCCGTTCCCTCCCGGTCCGGGCTCCCGCCCAAATCGAAATCGTGCCCGTCGTGCTTGAGGGTCCCCACGGCCAGGCCGAGCTCCGAGAGATGTCGCACCAGCCGGGCCATCAACAGCGTCTTGCCCGACTTCCTGGCCCCGCAGACACAGACGACGGGAGGGGATGGAGAAGCGATTGGCATCGTTTTTCGTATCCGCCTCAGCGAATGTGCCAAACCCGCACGGCGTCGCCCGCGCACAGCCCGCCGTTTCCGGCGGGGATGTCGATCAGCACGTCGCTGCCCGCCATCTTGGCGATCATCCCCGGGGAGCTCTCCCCAGGCTCGGGCGCGCGGACGCGCGGGCCGCGGAGCGACGCCCGCAGAAATCGGCGCATCGGGCTTCTCTTGGGATAAGCGTTCTCCATCGTCGCTTCTCCTTCACGTAGCAGCAGCCCGGCGTCCCCCGTCAGGGCCGCGAGGATCGGGCGGACGAAGAGCTGGAGGTCCACGAACATCGCGAACGGGTTCCCCGAGAGCGCGGCCAGGACCGTTCGGCCCGTACGGACGACCATCACGGGGGTCCCCGGCTTCACCATCACCCGGCGGAAGATCGTCCGGGCCCCCAGCCGGTCGAACACATCGTGAAAGATGTCCTTGTCCCCCGTGGACACCCCGCCGGAGGTTACGACCAGGTCACAGTCCGAGAGCCCGCGGATCAGTTCGGCGACGTGCTCCACGTCGTCGGGCACACAGCCGAGGTTCCGCGGGGTCAAGCCGTGCAAAAGCTCCCGGAGCGCGAAATCCAGCGTCAGGGAGTTGGAGTCGTAAATCTTTCCCGGTCCGAGGGGCGTCCCCGGCGGAACGAGCTCGTCGCCCGTCGAGAAGACGGCGATTCGCGGACGACGGCGGACCGGGAACGTCTCCAGCCCCGACGAGGCCAGGACCCCGATGGACCGGGAGTCCACCCTCGTCCCCGCGCGCGCAGCGACCGCCCCGGCTCGGATGTCCTCGCCGCGAAAACAGTAGTTCTCGTGGCGTCCCAACGGGGACGAGAGGCGGATGAGCTCCCCGCCCTCCTCCACCCGTTCGAAGGGCACGACGCAGTCCGCGCCCTCGGGGATCGGGGCGCCGGTCATCAGCCGCACCGCCGTGCCGGGGACGACCGCGACATCCCCCATACGCCCGGCGTGGACCGTGTACGTCACGGACAGGACGACGGGAGCGTCCGGAGCCGCCCCCTGCGTGTCCGCGCTCCTCAGCGCATAGCCGTCCAGCGGCGAACGGTCGAACGGCGGAAGGTCCCCCTCCATCCGGACATCCTCGGAGAGCACCCGGCCCAGCCCATCGGCCAGAGGGACCCACTCCGTCTCGACGACAGGGGCGACGTCGCGTGCAATCAGCGCCAGTGCCGTCTCCAACTCGACGCTCGTGCGGCCGTCGTTCCTCTCCCGGTCCTCTTTGGAAAAATTCCTCATGCCCGTCCCCCTTCTCCGCTGTCCCGGACCCTCTGAATCTCCTGGCCCCGACGGTAGTCCTCCGGCGTATTGATGTTGAAAAAGGCGTCCTCCTCAAACGGGTAGCCGCCCTCCTCGACCAACCGAACCCGAAGCTCCGGCTCCTCCAGCAGGGACCGGAGCCTCAGAACCCCCTCCTCCAGCAACGCCCCTGCCCGCACCGCAAGCACGGCGCGATAGAGCGCACAAAGGGGCTCGCACCGCCCGCCCCGGTACGGCAGGATCACGTCCGCCTCCGCACACAACCCCTTCATATGCTCCACCAGACCGACATCGAAAAAGGGCATATCGCAGGGGAGCAGCAGGACGAACTCCCCCCGCGCATGGGTCAGCGCCGCGTGGAGCCCCCGCATGGAGCTGGGCGGCCCGCCGAGGTCCGGGACGAACCTCACCCCGCTCGCAAAAAGGCCCGGAAAGTCCTCGCGGCCCACGACCAGCACCTCGTCCGCGCAGGACGCGGCCCGGTCCGTCATAACCTTCAGCAGCGGGACCCCGTCCAGAAGGAGCGACGCCTTGTCCCGACCCATCCGGACGCTCCGCCCGCCCGCCAGCACCGCGGCCGTGAGCATGGTCAAAGGCCCAAAAGCCGGAAAGAATCTGGGGGCCTTGCCCCCAGACCCCCAGCAGGGGAACGTGTCCCCCTGCACCCCCATCTAGCTTTGCCGGGAGGGGGGCAACGCTCCCCCTCCCGGCAAAGCTCAAAGGGTTCCAAGGGACGAGTCCCTTGGCAGGGTTTGGGGCGGAGCCCCAAGGGTCTCTCCGGTCTTTCAGTCTTTGTCGAAGCCGACGGCATGGCGCAGGTTGACGAACCGCTCGATCTTCACGGGGTCGTAGCCGCTCTCGACCTTTTCGATGCGGACGGCGCAGACCTTGTACTCCGCGGTGAGCGTCACGGGGTCGTATGCGCCGATGGTCAGCTCGTTCACGGGGGACTCCTTGAAGTGGAACGTCATGAAGAGTGAGCCGGGCTTGACCCTGTCGGTGACCGTCACGCGCGTAACCACCTGTCCGCGCCGCGAGGTCACGCGGGCCAGCTGTCCCTCGGCGAGCCCCAGCCTGCGGGCGTCCTCGGGGTTCAGCTCCGCCATCTCGCAGGGGACGATGGCGTCGAGCGTCGGGGAGAAGCGCGTCGTGACGTTGTAGTGCTCCAGCCTGCGCCCCGTGATGAGCAGGAAGGGGTACTCCGCGCAGGGCGGCTCGGCCGGCTCCACATGCTCGATCGGGACCATTTTGCCCTTTCCGATGGAGAAGGTGTCCTTGTGGAGGTACGGGGTCCCAGGGTGGTCCACCGTCGGGCAGGGCCACTGCAGCCCCGTCGTCCCCAGGCGCTCGTAGGTCATGCCCCGATAGGTGGGCATGGCGGCGCGCATCTCCTCGAAGACGTCCTCCGACGTCCGCCAGTCGAACCCCTTTGCGCCCATCGCTTGGGCGATGGATGCGACGATCTGCCAGTCGACGCGGGCCTCCCCGGGCGGCTCCACGGCCTTCCGGACGCGCTGCACCCGCCGCTCGGAGGCGGTGAAGGTCCCCTCCTTCTCGGCGTAGCAGGTCGCGGGGAAGATCACGTCGGCGAACTTCGCCGTCTCGGACATGAAGATCTCCTGCACCGCGACGAACTCCATGGCCTCGAACCCCTTCTTGACGTGGTTGGCGTCGGGGTCGCTCATGACGGGATCCTCGCCCATGACGAACATCGCCTTGAGGGTCCCCTTATGGGCGGCGTCGAACATCTCGGGGATCTTGTAGCCCGGCTTGCCGGAGAGCTTCCGCCCCCAGAGCCTCTCGAAGAAGGCCAGCTTCTCCGGGTCCGTCACCTTCTGGTAGCCCGGGAAGTCCGAGGGCAGCGCGGCCATGTCGCAGGCGCCCTGGACGTTGTTCTGCCCGCGCAGGGGGTTGATCCCCGCGCTCGGAAAGCCGATATGCCCCGTCAGGAGCCCCAGGTTGGCGAGGTTCTTGACGTTGTTCGTCCCGCAGATATGCTCCGTTATTCCGAGCGTGTAGAAGATGCCCGCCTTCCGGGTCGTGGCGTAGAGGCGCGCGGCCTCGTGCAGCTGCTCGCGCGGGATACCTGTGATGGCCTCGACCCGCTCGGGCGTGTAGGACTCGATGCACGCCAGGAGGGCCTCATACCCCTCGCAGCGCTCTTTGATGTAAGCCTCGTCCTGCCAGCCCTCCTTGACGATGATGCGCATCATCCCGTTGATCAGGGCGATGTCGGTGCCCGAGCGCAGGGGCAGCCACAGGTGCGCCATCCCCGCGAGCTCCGTGCGGCGCGGGTCCACGACGATCAGCTTCGTGCCCCGGCGCACGGCCTGTTTCATCTTGATGCCGATGACGGGATGCGCCTCGGTGGTGTTGGACCCGATGACGAAGAGCAGGTCCTCGTCCAGGATCTCGTTCACCGAGTTCGTCATGGCGCCGCTTCCCAATGAGGTCGCAAGACCTGCGACCGTGGGAGCGTGTCAGGTCCGGGCGCAGTGATCGACGTTGTTGGTGCCGATCGCCGCGCGCATGAACTTTTGAAATACGAAATTGTCCTCGTTGGTGCAGCGGGCCGAGGAGAGCCCCGCGACCGAGTCCGGCCCGTACTTCTCCACAATCTGGGAGAAACGGTCGGCGGCGAACCGGATGGCCCTGTCCCACGTCGTCCGCTCGAACTTGCCGTCCACCTTGATCAGGGGGTGGGTCAGCCGGTCCGGGCTGTGGATCAGGTCGGTGTGGAACCGGCCCTTGACGCAGAGCTGCGTGCCGTTGATAGGGGCGTCCTCCGCGGGCGTCACGCCCACGACGCGCCCGTTCTTGACGTTCAGGTCGAAGTTGCAGCCCGTGCCGCAGAAGGGGCAGGTGGTCCGCACCTTCGTGACCTCCCACGGGCGGGTCCCGACGAAGTGCTTGTTGATCAGGGCGCCCGTGGGGCAGGCGGCGACGCACTGCCCGCACATCCGGCAGATCTCGCGGTCGATGGGACGGTCGAAGGACGTCGTGACCGTCGAGTTCACCCCGCGACCCACGAAGTCGACGGTCCCCGTCACCTGTACCTCGCGGCAGACCCGGACGCACTTGCCGCACTTGATGCACTTGTTCTGGTCGCGGATCATGACGGGGTTGGCCTCGTCCAGGGGAAAAACGGTGTTCGTTCGCGGCCAGCGGCTCTTCTGGACCCCGTACTCGTAGCACAGGTCCTGCAGTTTGCAGTTTCCGACCTTCTCGCAGGTCAGGCAGTCCTGCGGGTGGTTCCCCAGGATGAGGTCCAGGAGACTCTTGCGGTAGCGGACGATCCGATCCGTCCTCGTCCTCACGACCATGCCCTCCTTGACCAAGGTCGAGCAGGAGGTCACGAGCTTCTTCGAGCCCTCGAGCTCGACCACGCACATCCGGCACCCCGAGAACGCGGTCAGATGCTTGTCGTAACAGAGATTGGGAATCTCCACGCCCACCGTCCGGGCCGCCTCAATGATCGTCGTCCCCGGAGCGACCTCGACGCCGTGGCCGTCGACATTCAATTTTACCAAGTCCGTCCCCCCCTTTTTGCCCCAACTCGGGCTCTCTTTCTCGGAAATGACGCGCCCGAAAAAGACGCCTCTTCGGAGCTATCCTAAACTTTAGAGATGGTCAATATCTCTCGGGTAGTCAATTCGGCGCTTTGACGCTACAATAGGGCCAGCCCCAAATTGAGTGAAATATTCAACTAGTCAACCTTGATGTAGATTGTACCATAACCGGGTGTCGGGGAAGGGGGTCGTGTCCCCAACTCCGCTGGCCGAAACGGAGGGGGTTTCCAAAAATGGCTGTTTTCACGTTCGATCTGGAGGCAAATCGCGAGAAGATCCAGGCATTCCGTAACTTCATAGACGACAACAGGTCCCGTAAGGGGGTGCTGATGCCCGTGTTGCAGGATGCGCAGTCTCGCTTCGGGTACCTCCCCAGGGAGGTGCTGGAGATCGTGTCGAAGGAGCTCAGGGTCCCGATGTCGGAGGTCTACGGCGTGGCGACCTTCTATTCCCAGTTCACCTTCATTCCGAAAGGGCGGCACGACATCAGCGTCTGTCTGGGCACGGCCTGCTACGTCAAGGGCGCGGAAAGCGTCATGCAGGCCCTCGAGCGCGAGCTTGGGATCAAGGCCGGGGAGACGACCCCGGACCTCCAGTTTTCCATCACGCCGACGCGGTGCCTCGGGGCCTGCGGCATCGCGCCGGTGATCGCCATCGATGGGGAACAGCACGGCAACCTGACGCCGGAGAAGGTCAAGGCCACTCTGGACAAATACCGATAGGCCCGTTGGAGGGGGTTTCCTTGGGTTCTATCGGTTCATCGCGGAATACAGGGGAGGGGAATGGCGATGACAGCTGCGATTGCGGAGATGATGAGGGGGCTTGACGCGGAGGCGCTCGTGAGCCTGAGAGAGCAGGCTCGTGCCCGTCTGGACGAACGTCTGAGGGAGAGGACGGACGTCGCTCTCGTCGACGGGGAGTACCGCCTGACCGGGAGCTTCTACGAGAAGCAGCTTCGGCTCGTGTTGCGCAACTGCTTTATCATCGATCCCAAAAATGTGGAGGATTACGTGGCGATCGGCGGATATGCCGCTCTATCCAGGGTCCTGACGGAGATGACCCCGGACGAGGTCGTCGGGGAGATGACGCGCTCCAACCTCAGGGGCCGGGGCGGAGCGGGGTTCCCGACGGGAAAGAAGTGGGCGGAGGCCCTCCGTCACGACGTGCCTCAGAAGTATATCGTCTGCAACGCGGACGAGGGCGACCCCGGGGCCTTCATGGACCGCTCCGTCCTGGAGAACGATCCCCACGCCGTCCTGGAGGGCATGGCCATCGCCGGCTATGCGGTCGGCGCGAATATGGGCTTCATCTACGTCCGTGCCGAGTACCCGCTGGCGGTGGAGCACCTGGAAATCGCCATCGCCCAGGCCCGGGACCGGGGTCTTCTGGGGCGCGGGATCCTGGGCTCGGACTTCGGCTTCGACATCGAGCTCCGGCTCGGCTCGGGCGCCTTCGTCTGCGGCGAGGGAACGGCGCTGATCGAGTCCATCGAGGGCAAGCGGGGGATGCCGCGGACCAAGGTCTACCGCACGTCCCACAGGGGGCTTTGGGACTGTCCCACGATCATCAACAACGTGGAGACCTTCGCGAACGTCCCCCTGATCATGGACAGGGGTGCGGACTGGTTCCTGGGGATCGGGACGGAGGACTCGCCGGGCACCAAGGTGTTCTCGCTCGTGGGCAAGGTGTGCAACGCCGGGCTCGTGGAGGTCCCCATGGGGACCACGATCGAGGAGATCGTCTACGGGATCGGCGGGGGCGCCGCGGAGGGGCACGAGGTGAAGGCCGTCCAGACCGGCGGGCCCTCGGGCGGCTGCATCCCGCGGGAGTTGTTCGATACCCCCGTGGACTTCGCCTCCCTCGCGAGGATCGGCTCCATCATGGGGTCGGGCGGCATGGTCGTGATGGACGACACCGACTGCATGGTGGACATCGCGCGCTTCTTCCTGGAGTTCACCGTCGAGGAGTCCTGCGGCAAGTGCGTGCCCTGCCGCGAGGGGACCAAGCGGATGCTCGAGACCCTTGAGAAGATCACCGGCGGGCGGGGCGAGGCGGAGGACCTCGCCGTCCTGGAGGATCTGGGCGACGTGATCACCGCCACCTCGCTCTGCGGCCTGGGGCAGACCGCCGCGACCCCGGTGCTCAGCACGCTCCACTACTTCCGCGGCGAGTACGAGGCGCACGTCGGGGAGAAAACGTGCCCCGCGCACGCCTGCAAGGCGCTGCTCTCCTACTTCGTCACGGAGAAGTGCATCGGCTGTACCCGATGTGCGCGCGGGTGTCCCGCCTCCTGCATCGCCGGCAAGCCCAAGGAGCGGCACGTCATCGACCCCGCCCGATGCGTCAAGTGCGGAGCCTGCGCTGCAGCCTGCCCGGTGGGCGCCATCGTGAAACGCTGACGGGGAGGCGGCTACCATGGCAAACATCACATTGAAGATAGACGGACAGGCCGTCTCCGTCCCGTCCGGGACGACCGTCATGGATGCGGCCTGGGAGCTCGGAATCGAGATTCCGGCCCTGTGCCAGGACAAAAGCCTGCCGGTGGTCTCCGCCTGTCGGCTGTGCATCGTCGAGGTGGGGGGAGGCCGCAAGCTCCAGACCTCCTGCTCGCTGCTGGCCCGGGATGGCATGGACGTCCGGACCGAGACGGATCGGATCGTCCGGTACCGCCGGGCAATCCTGCAGCTCCTGCTGGACAGCCATCCCAACGACTGTCTGACCTGCGACAAGGCCGGGGAGTGCCTCCTCCAGAAGTACGCCTGGCGCTACGGGGTCCGCTTCCGCGAGCACGAGGGCACCCGCAGGCCGGAACACCTCGATCTGTCCAGTCCCTACATCGCCAAGGACGACAGCAAGTGCATCCTCTGCGGCAAGTGCGTCCGGGTCTGTTATCAGGTGGAGGAGGAGCGTCAGGTCCTGGCCTTCGCCGGACGTGGGTACGAGACGCGCATCGTCGCGGACGACGATCGGACGCTGGAGGAGTCGAAGTGCGTCTCCTGCAACCGCTGCGTCTCCGTCTGCCCCGTCGGGGCCCTGACGGACCGGCGTGCCACGCGCAAGGGCAGGGCCTGGGACCTGACCAAGGAGGTCAAACGCTGCCGCGTGTGCGACTACGGCTGCTCGTTCGAGGTGTTGAAGAGGAATGGGAAGGGCGTTGCGGTGAAGGCCCAGCCGCCCGGGCCCGGACGGCCCCTGTGCCTGAAGGGGCGCCTGACGACCGAGCTCCTGAACGTGGCCGATCCGGACGCACCGTACCGCAAGGTGGACGGCAAGTTCCAGGAGGCCTCCTGGGCCAAGGCGCTGGGGCTCCAGAGCCTGCTGGAACGGCTCTCCGAAGCGGACGGGCAGGCCGAACGGTAACGCTGAAGGAACGGACGGAAACCCGCCCCCGGCCCCAGGGCCGGGGGCGGGTCATGCCAGCTGTCGCCTATCCACCCCGTACAGGGTCATACGGTCGCCCCGCGCGAACCCGACGACCTGCAGGCGGCAGCGCGACGCCAGCTCGAGCGCCGCATCGGTCGGCGCCGAGCGCGAGACGACCATCGGGATGCCCGCGCGGATAACCTTGATCACGATCCCCAGCGGCAGCCGGCCGCTGGTGAAGAGCATGCACCGGCCCGGGTCCGTCCCCGTCAGCAGCGCCCTGCCCAGACACTTGTCCAGCGCGTTGAAGCGCCCCAAGTCCTCGGCGAAACAGAGTGTCTCCGGCCCATGGACCATCATGGCGGAATGGACACCCCCCGTCTCCCTGAAGAGCGAGGATCGCGCAAGGAACGCGCGGGAGTGCTCCAGCACGGTCTCGGGCTTCCATGCGAGGGGCAGCAACGGCCCCGGCTCCCGCCGCGTCACAGGCCTCGGCAGACGGACGGATACGCTGCCCCTCCCCTCGTCGGCCTCGATGTCCAGGATGTCCCCCGCCCGCTCGATGTATCCCTCGGAGCAGAGCCAGCCCACCGCCAGCTCGTGTGCGCCGCCGGGCAAAAACGCCTGGCGGCAGACGACGCACCCGTTGACGTGCAGGGAGAACTCCCGCTCCACCAACACGGTCTCCTCCAGCACGGATTCTTCGAGGGTCGAGCGGCCATTGACCGTCCAGCAGGTTGCCCGCACCCTCACGAACGTCTCCGTCATGCCCGTCCCCCCTCTGCCTTAAAGCCGTAAACAAAGGACCGGCCAGGCCGTGTAAGGCCGCACCGGTCCTTTGTTTTGAAATAAATTCCCCGCGAATACCGTGTCCAGAAAGTCTTGACCCGTTCCCATTAAGGTGAGGATTACCTTGTCTCAGTTCAGTCAACGTTCGGTCGTCATCCCCGACAAGGACATGCATCCTCGTGGAAATCGAGCGTTGGCTCAAGACATTATCTCGATCACGAGTACCGCAGGGGTTCTCGATCCTTGACGCCATTATAGCAGATCGAGGGGGGATTCTCCCTGCCTCCCTCAAATTTATTCGCCCCGTTCTCTATGTGTCCATGCGTCGAAGCGTCCTGATGTCGATGAGACGTGATTTCATGATAGATAGTTGTTATTGCTGGATTAAGGAATTTTCATTAAAATTCGTGACATGGTTCGAGGCCGTGAACGTGGTGGGGGCAGAGCCCCCATGTCGATTTTTTCAGGAGGGATATTGAATTGAGCGGACGCACCATAACCCTGGACGGACTGTCATTGAAGCTGGAAGACATCGTGCGCGTCGCGCGGCATGGGGATGCGGTGCGCCTCAGCGAGGACGCGGTTCGGGCCGTCGGGAGGGCCGCCGCCCTCGTGGAGAGCTGGGCGGACTCCGACCGGGTGATCTACGGCATCACGACGGGGTTTGGGGATCTGGCCTCGGTGAGGATCTCGCGGGAGGACCGCGCCGCGCTCCAGGAGAACCTGCTGCGCAGCCACGCCTGTGGGGTGGGGGAACCCTACCCCGTGGACGTCACGCGCGCCATCATGCTGCTGCGAATAAACACGCTCAGTCGGGGGCACTCGGGCATCAGCCTCAGGACACTCTCCGGCCTCGTCGAGCTGCTGAACGCGGGCATTCACCCCCTCATCCCCTGCCAGGGCTCGGTCGGGGCCTCGGGCGACCTGTGCCCGCTCTCCCATCTGGCGCTTGGCCTCATGGGGGAGGGGATGGCGGAGTATCGGGGCAGGGTCGTCCCGGCCGCGGAGGCCCTGTCGGATGCGGGCCTGGCCCCGGTATCGCTCGGGGCCAAGGAGGGGCTGGCCCTCAACAACGGGACCACGGTCATGAACGCGGTGGGCGCGCTTGCGTTGTTGGACGCCGAACGCCTGGCCCGCACCGCGGACGTCGCCGCCGCCCTGTCGATGGAGGCGCTTCACGGCGTCCCCTACGCTTACGATGCCCGCACCCACGCGCTCCGGCCCTTCAAGGGGCAGAACGCCGTCGCCTCGAACCTGCGCCGTCTGGTCGAGGGCAGCGGCATCGTCGAGCGCTATAAGAGGGACCGCGTCCAGGACGCCTACTCGCTGCGCTGCGTGCCCCAGGTGCACGGCGCGGGCCGGGACGCGCTGGCCTACGTCCGCGGCGTGCTGGTGACGGAGATCAACTCCGTCACGGACAATCCTCTGATCTTCCCCGACGATGGGGAGGCCCTGAGCGGCGGAAACTTCCACGGCGAGCCCCTGGCCCTGGCCCTGGATTTCTTCGGGATCGCCATGGCCGAGTTCGGCAGCATCTCCGAGCGGCGCCAGGCCCGGATGGTCGACGCCTCGCTCTCCGGCCTGCCTCCGTTCTTGATCGAGGGCAGCGGCCTGAACAGCGGCTTCATGATACCGCAGTACGTCTCCGCCTCCCTGGTCTCGGAGAACAAGGTGCTGGCCCACCCGTCCTGCGTGGATTCCATCCCGACGTCTGCGAATCAGGAGGACCACGTCTCCATGGGGGGCTACTCCGCCCGCAAGGCCGCGGCGATCCTGGACAACGTCCGGAAGGTCGTGGCCGTGGAGCTCCTGACGGGCGCCCAGGCGCTCGAGTTCAGCCTGGAGGACCTGAGGCCGGGCAAGGGGACGGGCGCCGCGCACGCCTGCATCCGCTCCACGATCCCCTTTCTGAGGAGGGACGAGTTCCTGCACCCTCTGATCGATCGGGCCATCGAGCTGACCCGCGGTGGCACGGTCCTGGATGCCGTGGAGGCCGCGGTCGGGGCCCTGGATTGAGGCACGAAACGGATACGATGGATATATAATGGTGGGGATGCAGGGAGGACCCCCACGGCAATTTTTCCTGAATTTTTCCGGGCGCGGGGACAAGGTGATGTCCCCGCGCTTTCGATCTTCGGGCATTTTGTAATTTTGCGCTTTCGGAAAGGAGTTTTCGGTATGGCCTTGAAGCTACTCAGGCATGCGCGCATCTATACGCCCCTGATGGGCGGAGGCCCCCCTGCGGGGGACGAACAGGGGAAGCTGACCGTTTACGAGGATGGCTGTTTTCTGGTGGAGGACGGCCGGATCCTCGCTATCGGAGCGATGACGGACATCGAGAAACACCTGGAGGGGCGTACTGCGGATCAGGAATTTGACCTGGGCGGGGCCGCGGTCGTCCCCGGCTTCGTCGACCCGCACACCCACGCCTGCTTTGCGGCGCTGCGCGAGGAGGAGTTCTCCATGCGCCTTGCGGGAAGGTCATACCTCGAGATCCTCCAGGCGGGGGGCGGCATCCTCTCGTCCGTCCGGGCGGTCCGTTCGGCATCGGACGAGGCGCTGTTCGCGTTCTCCCGGTCCCTTCTGGACTCCACCCTCCTCTACGGGACCACGACGATCGAGGTCAAGAGCGGCTACGGCCTGGACGTCGAGACGGAGCTGCGGATGCTCCGCGTCATCGACCGGCTGGGCAGGGATACGCCCCAGACCGTCATCCCCACCTTCATGGGGGCCCATGCGGTGCCGGAGGAGTTCCGGGGGGACCCGGAGGGCTACGTGGCGCTGCTGCGGGAGGAGATGCTGCCGGCCGTCGCGCGGCAGGGCATCGCCCGTTTCTGTGACGTATTCTGCGAGGAGGGCGTGTTCTCCGTGGAGCAGAGCCGCCGGGTCCTGGAGCGTGCGCGGGAGTACGGGCTTCACCTCAAGGTGCATGCCGACGAGGTGCACGACCTGGGCGGCGCCGCTTTGGCCGGCGAGCTTCGCGCCGTCTCGGCCGAGCATCTGCTGGCAGCGTCCGACGCCGGAATCGAGGCGATGAGGAAGTCGGGGGTCGTGGCGGTGCTGCTTCCCGCGACGGCCTACAGCCTGCGCAAGCCGTTCGCCCGGGCCCGGACGATGGTGGAGAAGGGCGTCCCCGTCGCGCTGGCTACGGACCTGAACCCCGGTTCCTGTTTCTGTACGTCCATGCCCTTCGTCCTCAGCCTTGCCGTCATGGGGATGGGCCTGACCCCCGAGGAGGCCCTGACCGGCGCGACCCTGGGCGCCGCGTGGGCGGTCGGGGCGGCCCACGATGCCGGGAGCCTGGAGCCGGGCAAGATGGCCGATTTCCTGGTCCTGGACGGCGAGACGCCCGCCGTCTTCGCCTACGCCTCGGGTGCACGGCCGATAAGGTCGGTGTGGAAACTGGGTGAACGTGTGGCATGAGGGGGCACATCTCGTGGGGCGGCTGCCCGTCCGCCGTTTTTTGGGTGAGTGGGGTGAATCGGATGCGCCGTCTGCTTATGCTCTGTCTGGCGCTTTGCCTGTTCTTCTGTCCGTTCTTCTGCCCGGGGGCCGAGGCGGCTCCCGTTGCCCGAAGCGTCTTCCTCTCCGGGCTCCTGGACGCCCGCGGCCTGGACTGGAGCTCCGCCAAGGAAAAGGATGGCGCGGCCTTCATCTTGAGGAGTGGGCTGGTGACGGACTCCGTCGGGAAGCTGAGTGCACCGGCGACGCGCCGGGAGGCGCTGCGCTGGAGCGTCCAGGCCCTGGGGCTGGAGATCGAGGCGCGGATCCTGTCGGGTCTTTCTCTCCCCTTCAAGGACGTGAAGTCCCTGTCGGCCTTCGAGCGCGGCTGCCTGGCCGTGGCGGTGAATCTGGCTCCTCCCCTGATCCGGGACGGGGCCTCGACCTTCAGGGGCGAACACGCGATCACGGACAAGGAGGCGAAAAGCCTGCTGTCCGCCGTCCGCAGGGTGAGCGGCGGCCTCGAGCTGGATGTGAAGCTATCCCCCGCGGCGGGGATGACGCTGCGCATCCACAGAAGCGGCGTCTCGACCGGCATCCCTAGATGGAGGGTCTATGCGGACGGGTTCAACGGCAAAACGGAGGCCGAGGCGGCGCAGCGCTTTCTGAGGGGCAAGGGGTTCGACATGACGGCCTCCCAGCCGAATTACGAATGGGTCCTGCGCAGCGGGTTCCTGGAGGATTACGGCCGGGTGCGCCGCCTCTCCGACCTTATCCGATCGCGGGGCCGCAGGGCGCGCGTCCTGGCGTCGGTCACGAACCGGGATACGGAGCTCCTGCCGCGCTACTGGGTCGCCCTGACGCTGGACCCCGAACGCTACAGGCTGGAGCCGATCCTTGCGCCGGGTGGCTCCTCCACCCTCGCCCCGCTGTCGGAGATGGCCCGTGCCGCAAAGGTCCGGGCTGCCGTCAACGCGGGCTTCTTCTCCGTAACGGGGAGGAATCGTGGGCTGCCCATCGGGACGCTCCGTATCCGGGGCTCGCTTGTGAATCAACCCTATCGGGGCCGGACCTGCCTGGGCTGGAACAAGGATAACGAGGCCGTCTTCGGCGAGGTCTCCTGGAGCGGCTCCATCCCGACGGACCGGGGGACCCTCTCCCTGGACGCCGTGAACCACTTCGTCAAGGGGGATAAGCTGGTGCTCTACACGCCGCATTACGGGGCGTCGACCCCGAGCGTGACGTCCATACCGGCCGCGGAGGTCGTGGTGCGCGGAGGGCGGAGCGCCGGCCTGCGGGAAAGCGGCGGACCCCTCGAGCCCGGGACCTGGGTGCTGGCTGGGTATGGGAGCAACGCGGACCTTCTGAGGGAGCTCTTCCCCGCTGGTACGAGAACCCCGGTGCGGGTCCAGAGCGATCTGACGGGCAGCGGCGGGGAGTCCTGGGGGGAGATGGAGAACATCGTCCAGGCGGGCCCGTTCCTCCTCAGCGAGGGCGAGGTGCGGCTGGATGCCGAGGGGTTCGGGAACTCGCTGGTCAACCTCAGGCACCCCCGCTCCATCGTGGGGCTGACGAATGACGGGAGTTGGATCTTCATGGTCATCGACGGGCGCAACGGGCTGCACGCATCGGGCGCTACCCTGGCGGAGGCCGCGGAGCTCCTGAGCTCCCTGGACATGGCCTATGCCTTAAATCTTGACGGCGGCGGCTCCTCAGAGCTCTGGATCGACGGCAGGCTCTACAACTCCCCGTCGGAGGGAAGGGAGCGCCCCGTCAGCTATGGAATCGGGGCGCGAAGCGTGCGGTAGCCCACCCTGTGGCCTCCAGGGCGGGGGGACCGTGGAAAATGCGGAGAAAAACGCTGTACCTCCCCGTGTTTTCTGTGTTAAAATAACAAAAACCATGGGGTAGGCGCCTGCGCGCTGCCCTATTTTTCTGTGGGGAAGGGTCGTGTTTTTGTAATGAGGAAAGGGCTCCTTTGCGCGTTGATTTTGGGAACGGCTGTGGCCGCCTCGTCTCCCGCTCTGGCCTGGGATACGGCCAAGCAGAAGAACCTGGGACAGGATCACATCAAGATGCAGTGGTACCTGCTGGACTACGGCAAGAAGGACAACGTCCTCTTCGCCGTCGCGCGGAAGTACTACACCAACACCTCCGTCAAGCAGCAGACGGTGGACCTGCTGATGTCCAAGTACAGCCTCTCCCCGGAGGTCGCGGACAGCCTTTATTTCACCGAGTACGGCTACGAGTACACGCCGGACGGCAAGCAGTTTGCGGTGACATACCTCAGGCACTTCAACATGCTTGGACACCAGATTTACGGCACGGATTTCGACAACAGCACCGAAGCGCGGAAAAAGGTTTTCGCCGCGGTTGACCCCAAGTCGACCCCCGGCAAGGGCCTGGCTTATGCGCAGGGCAAGGCCCCCGCGCCCCAGAAGGCGGCTCCGGCTAAGAAGTCCGGAAAAGTCAAGGTCAAGAAGAAGTAGACGGAGGAGCTTTGGCCTGCGGGGCTGCGGCGTTGCCGCAGCCCCGCTTTTTTGCTGTGTGGGTGGTTCGGCACGGGAAGAGGAGAGCCCGCCGTCTCGGCGGGCTCTCCTCTTTTACGCGTCGTTAACGTTGTCGTCGTTATTTTTCGGATCGAGTCCTTCGTTCCTCATTCCGCGATGTTGAAGGTCAGCGACGCCACAAGGACGGACTCGTCGCACCTGGCCTTGTCCGGGTAGGGGACCCTGTGCTCGATGTTGACCGTCCAATACCCCGCCTTTGCCGGGATGATGTTGACGATGCCGTTGAGG
>CAUPUB010000048.1:0-16135 GCA_963514535.1 uncultured Fretibacterium sp. | reverse complement strand
ATCTGCTGCTGGCCGCCTTCATGGCGATCTTCGCCTGGGGATACCTCGGCTGAGGCCGGCCAGGGACGTTCTTTTATTTTTGACGTTCTTTTATTTTTATCGAAAATTTTATCGAAAAGGAGATGCGGACGGATATGGACGGAAAAAATTTGAAGGGCCTCGGAAAAAAGGCCTCGGAGCTGGACGGCTATGCCGTGGGGCTCCGACGGGAGCTGCATGCCCATCCGGAGCTGGAGCACGAACTGCCCTTCACGGAGGGGGTGATCGTCCGTGAGCTGGGGAAGCTGGACCTGGACACGCTCCGGCCGGGGATGGGGCGCGGGCACGGGGTCTGCGCCGACCTCGTGGGGGCGCGCCCGGGAAAGGTCCTGGCGCTGCGCGCCGACATGGACGCGCTGCCCGTGAAGGAGGAGACGGGGCTGCCCTACGCCTCCGCGAACGGCTGCATGCACGCCTGCGGGCACGACGCCCACGTGGCCATGCTGCTGACGGCGGCCCGGCTGCTGGCCGAGGCCCGGTCCGAGCTCGCCGGGACGGTGCGCTTTCTCTTCCAGCCGGCGGAGGAGACCGTCGCGGGGGCGCTCTCCATGATCGAGAGCGGCGCTCTGGACGGGGTCGATGCGATTGTGGGGCTCCACACCGGGAGCATCTGGGAGGGGCTCGAGCCCGGACAGATCGGCTGGAGGGTGGGGCCCATGATGGCCTCGACGACGACGATCCGGGTCGAGCTCCAGGGCAGAGGGGGGCACGGGGCCACGCCCCATCTGACGGTGGATCCGATCGTGATGGCCGCGGAGGTCGTCTCCCAGCTCCAGACCCTGGTCAGCCGGGAGCTCAGCCCCTTCGAGCCGGCCGTCGTCACCTTCGGCAAAATAGCGGGCGGACGGGCCCATAACGTCATCGCCGACACCTGCGAGCTCTTCGGGACAATGCGGTGCTTCAACACGGAGACCGACGCCTTCCTCAAGGAGCGCATCACCGCGACGGTCGAGGGCGTGGCCGCCTCCATGCGCGGGCGCGGAACGGTGACCTTCAGCGGGTACCTGCCCCCCGTCGTCAACGACGAGGCGATCACCCTGAGGATGCGGGACATCCTGAGGGCGACGCTGGGCGAGGGGTCGGAGCACGAGGTCGCGCGGCCCTCCTCCGGGGCGGAGGACTTCGCCGAGTACCTTCGGAAGGTCCCGGGCGCGTTTTTCTATCACTGCTCCACCTTCGGGGACGAGCGCGACTATCCGCACCACAACTCCCGGTTCGATGTCAACGAGTCCGTGCTCTGGACGGGCGCCGCCGCGATGGCCGCCTTTGCCCTCCTCTGGCAGGACTGATCAGGCAGGACTGATCAGGCAGGACTGATCGGGAAGGGCGGATCGGTTCCTGCAGCGATGGCACCGGACTTGACGGGCGAAGGGCGGGTCTGAGGACCCGCCCTTCGTCACTCGCGAAAGCTCGTCTTTTTGAAAAATGTCGTGTTGGAGTTGCCGTATCTATGGCTGCCGATTCCGCAGGCTTCGATCTCGCCCAAGGGCAGTCCGGCCGCCTGGCTGATCTGCGCGAGTGAGGCGGCAATTCTGAGTGGATCCGGTCAGTGCCTCCTTATCACTTCCCCTGCTTCAGCCTCGCCGCCGTGTCCTCGATGATCCCGACGCCCTCCTCCATTTCCTCCAGGTTGCCGAGCCTCGAGAAGCTCAGCAGGTAGAGTCCCTTGAAGCCCCCGCCGTTCACCGCGAAGTCGGAGACGGGGACGATCCTGACCCCGGCGTTCTCCAGATGCTCCAGGAACGCTCCGGGCTCGACCCCCGGGATGCCGGCCACGAAGGACATGCCGGAGTTGGAGCCGTGCATTTCGATGTGGGGAGAGCGCTCGATGAGGGACTTCATCTTCGAGTATTTTTTGTTGTAGAGGGCTTTCATCCGGTTTATGTGCTTCTCGAAATACCCCTCCGACATGAAGCACGACAGGGCCGCCTGGATGAAGAGGGACACCGGGCAGCCGAAGCCCTGGAAGGCCGCCTCGTACTTCTTCATGAGCCTTTCGGGCAAGATCATATAGCTGACCCTCAGCGAGGGCGCGATGAGCCTGGAGAGGGAGCCCAGATAGATCACGTCGTCGTTCGTGTCCATGCTCTTCAGCGCGGGGGTGGGCTTCTCCCGGAACTTGAACTCGCCGTCATAGTCGTCCTCGATGACGTATCTCTCGGGCTTCCGCCCCGCCCAGTTAAGGAGCTCGATCCTCCGGTTTATGGACATGACTGTACCCATCGGAAATTGATGTGCGGGGGTTACAAGAACGGCCGCGGAGTTGAGCCCCCTGAGGCGCTCGATCTCGATCCCCTGCTTGTCCAGGTCCAGGAAGAGGGGGTTGGCCAGGTCGTAGGTGAAGAAGGGGCTGCTGACAGCGTAGCCGGGGTTCTCGAAGGCGTAGAGTGTGCTGGCGCCCAGGAGCCTTTTGAGGATGTAGAAGAGGTGCTCCGTGCCCGCGGAGATGACGATGCGGGACGGGGCCGTGCGGATTCCCCGGGAGTTCCGCAGATAGGCCGCGATGCTCTCCCGCAGGGGAAGGAAGCCCCTGGCGCTGCCCTGCAAGAGCAGGTCCCCGCATTCGGGCGAGAACACCCGCCTGAAAATCTTCTTCCAGACGGAGTAGGGGAAGAGGGAATCGTCGACGCCGTTGTAGGAAAAATCGTACCTGTATTTCTCGGGGGGCGCCCCCTCGGGGGTTTCGGGGCCGCTCCGCCCGAGCCTTACCAGGCCGTCTATTTTCTCCACGAAGTAGCCCGTCCTCTCGGCCGGCCTGACGTATCCCTCGACCTCCAGCTGGTAGTAGGCGTTGTTGACCGTGTTGATGCTGACCCTCAGGTCCCTGGCCATTGCCCTTATCGAGGGCAGCTTTTCCCCCGCGGCGAGCTCCCCCGAAACGATCCTGTCCTTGATGTCCTCATAAAGCCCCAAATAAAGGGGGAGATCGGTCCGTCCTGATGGCATGACAACCTCTGTATCCATAAAAATATTTTAATTTGTATCTGTTGGTGGGGACAGTATAGCAGATATAATGCCGGGACGAACGCGGCATCGGGAGAACAACGCGAATAAAATAAAACAGGAGGAAGAGAACGATGGATATTTACGAGAAGCTCAGGGGCGGGGTCATCATGGACGTCGTCAACCCCGAACAGGCCAGGATTGCGGAGGGGGCGGGAGCGGTCGCGGTCATGGCGCTCGAGAGGGTCCCCGCGGATATTCGGGCGGCCGGCGGCGTCTCGAGGATGAGCGACCCCAAGATGATCGAGGAGATCGTCAAGGCGGTCGGGATACCGGTCATGGCGAAGGTGAGGATAGGGCATTTCGTCGAGGCCCAGATCCTGGAGTCCCTGGGGATAGACTTCATCGACGAGTCGGAGGTCCTGTCCCCCGCCGACGGCGTGTACCACATCGACAAGAAACAGTTCAGGACCCCCTTCGTGTGCGGCGCACGGAACCTGGGGGAGGCCCTCAGGAGGATCTCCGAGGGGGCGAAGATGATCAGGACGAAGGGCGAGGCGGGGACCGGCGACGTGATCCAGGCCGTCTCCCACATGCGTCAGATCATGGGCGAGATCTCGTGGGTCGCGTCGCTGCGGGAGGACGAGATCCACAGCAAGGCCAAGGAGCTGGGGGTCGACGCCGACCTTCTGAGGTCGGTGCGGGAGAACGGAAGGCTGCCGGTCCTGAACTTCTCGGCCGGCGGCGTCGCGACGCCCGCGGACGCGGCCCTGATGCGGCAGCTGGGGGCCGAGGGCGTATTCGTGGGTTCGGGTATCTTCAAGTCCGGGAACCCCGAGAAGAGGGCGAAGGCCATCGTCAAGGCGGTCGCGAACTACGAGGACCCGAAGGTGCTGCTCGAGGTGTCGAAGGACCTCGGAGAGGCGATGGTCGGCATCAACGAGGACGAGGTCAAAGTTATCATGAGCGCCCGCTGAAGGCGCCGCGCTTGAAGGCAGGGGCGGTCCCCCACGCAGGGGGACCGCCCTTATCGGCTCCACCTTCGGGGATGGGCGCGACTATCCGCACCACAACTCTCGGTTCGACGTCAACGAGTCCGTGCTCTGGACGGGCGCCGCCGCGATGGCCGCCTTTGCCCTCCTCTGGCAGGACTGATCAGGCAGGACTGATCGGGAAGGGTGGATCGGTTCCTGTGGCGAGGAGCCGGGTTTTGATGGACGGAGGCAGGCAACGCCTAAAAATTTTCCCCTGATTTTTCTCTTAATTATATGTTACACTTGAGAAAATTACGGACTCGTTCCGAACTCAATGGACCTCCCGACAAAGGGAGGCCAAAGGCGTAAGGGGATGGTGCGGATGGACGACAAAGGAGAAATCGTCAGCAGCTGCGATGTGGATGAAAACATCGCGCTCCAGATATGGACCAAGGGGTTCTCCCCTCGTCTCGTTGTCTTCAACAAGAACAAGAACTCCAGAAAACTGATCCGCTTTTCCTGGATGGAAAATCGGGACCGTAAGCTTGCAGTCAAGGGCAAGAAGAGGACGGAGAGCTTCAGCTACGAAATTGCGGACCTCGTCCCCATTCTGCAGCGTATCCTTTCCGAGTACGCCGTGTACACGGCGTTCCGCCCCAGGCTCTGGAAATTTTCCGTCGACCTCGAGAAGGTTCTCCACGCCCCGGAGGTCGTTACGGACAAGGGGGAGCTGAACCTTCTGTCCGAGGAGAGGCGATCCTCGCTCTGGATCGCCGACTTCACGGAGGAGGATAAAAAAATGGGGAGCTTCCGCCCCTTCTTCCCACTCTCCCCCGAGGAAAAGCAGGCCCTGTCGGCGAAGCTCGAGATCCGGAACGACGAACGCACGGCGGATCATCTTCTCAAGACCGGGGCCGTGCGCCAGCTGGCAGCTGCACGGCCGGCGCGCTGGCACAGCCCGGTCCGGATGGTCGCTACAGCAATGCTGTTGGGCTTCTCCTTCTGCCAGGTGGACGGGTCGGACTTCGTCGACCTGCTCTGGAGGGGAGAGGAGCCTCCCAAGATGCCGGGCGCCCCAAAACCTGCGGAGCCGGAAAAAGTTTCCTTCACGCTGCGGGACCCCCGTCTTGTGGGGCTGGGATACAAGCTGGCGGCCTTCATACGGCACTTCGACGCCGTGGACAGGATAGAGGAACGCATCCTCATGGACAGTGACAAGGAGCTGCAGGAGCAGGAGTACAAGCGCAAACGTCGGCTAGCCTTCCCGGACGGGACCTTGGGGGACGTCCCCTACTCCGTGACGTTTTTCGACGATGAACAGGGGCGGATGGCCCTTGGCTGCAAGCCCAGGGCGGCGACCCTGCGCCATAAGGGCGAGCTAGTCTACAGCTTCCCCACGGAGGTCTACGAGCAAGCCCTCCTGCACGACACACTGGGGGGCCCGGCGGACGATTTCTACTCCGTCACACAGTTGGTCTGGGCTCGGCAGTTCCGGAACTGGTACGACGACGTGGCGCTTTACGTATCCTCCTTCGCCGGACTGATCTAAGGAAGCGCTGATTAAAACAAAAATGCATATTTTCCCAAGGGTAAGTATGCAAAACATCTATAGGCAAAAATCTCCAGCGCTTCCCTAAAAATTAACATGGGGGCTTCATGGATTAAATCAGTGTTTCCCTAAGTCCGTGCGAACGGGAAAATCCCTCGATGGCCCCCCCGATGGGAAAGCCCACCCCGAAGACCATCCCGTTCCGGCGCAAAAGAGGATCAAACGCATTTGTGCGCAGCACCCCGGAACGTATAGAATACGTCTCGGGAACGGAAAGAGGTTGCCGGAAAGAGGTTGCCGTGTTTTCGTGTGTGCTGTACTTCTATTTTGACAGGAGGGGATTGGCGTTATGTTGAAGATGGTTATGTTTTCCCTGGCGTTGACGGGTCTTTCGGCTTTTCCCGCCCCTTGGGACGCGGGGGCGGATGTTGGTCTGACGGCGGAAAATGTCCTGGTGGCATCCGTCCCCCAGTCGGAGTCCCCCGCCGAGGTCAAGGAGGCTGAGGAGAAGTCCGCCCCGCTGCCGACAGAGGGCGAGGAGGCTTCGGACAAGCAGAACAATGCGGCACTGTCCGTAAAGCTTGCGGAGCGCGAGGCCGATTTGGCGCGGCGCGAGGCGGCCCTGGCGGAACGGGAGGCCGAGCTGGTTAAGCAGGATAAGGCATCCTCGGCGTCCTCCGTGGAGGTTGCGGAGCGGGAGGCAGAGCTGGCAAAACGCGAGGCGGCCCTTGCGGAGCGCGAGGCCGAGCTGAAGGAGAAGGAGGCCGCCCTGACCAAGAAGGAGTCGGCCCTCCAGAACAAGGAGATAGCCCTGATGGATAAGGCGCCCGTGGTCGCCGAGGCGCCGGTTGCCGTACCCGACGTGAACGGGCCGGGGGCGGTCATCGTCCAGAAGGAAAACGGCCTGATGAACTGGACGGAGAACTACATCGAGGCCACGGGCATGGCGGTGGCGCCCACGGGGAAGAAGGGGGCGCAGGGCAAGGCGCTGGCGCGCAGGGGCGCGACCCTGGACCTCCAGCGCAACCTCCTGGAGTTCCTGAAGGGGGTCCAGATCGACGCGCGCACCACGATGAACGATTTCATGGCCGAGGACCGCGTGCGCTCGGAGCTCTCCGGCATCGTCAAGAACGTGGAGATCATGAACGGAGAGTGGGACGGGGAGGCCTACACGATCACGGGGCGGATCAAGCTGCCCGCGGTCCGCGTCGTTGTAGCCCCCAGCATCCAGATCGATAAGACGTACAAGGAGCCCAAGCCCAAGAAGTCCTCCGGCCGCTACACGGGGCTCATCATCGACGTCCGCCACCTTCCGCTGCTGCCCTCGATGAGCTTCCACGTCATGGACGAGTCGGGCAGGCCCGTATACGGCATGGAGTTCGTGAATTACGACCGCTTCCTCCAGTCCGGGCTCTGCGCCTACTATAACAACATCAACTACGCGAAGGGCGAGGTCCACGTCGCCAGCAATCCGATCGTCGCCAAGGCGCTGAAGCTGAAGAACGGAAACGTGGACATCGTCGTCAGCAACGCCGTAGCCGCGAAGGTCCGCGGCAGCTCCTACGACTTCCGTAAGGACTGCAAAGTGATCGTGGTCTCAAAGTAGAAGTGGGCGTCGTTCGATGAGAAAAACTGCGGGATTCAATGCGGTACGGCCCCTCCAAAAAGGAGGGGCCTTCGGAATGGCGGCTCTGTACCTCATCCTCCTCGTCCTGATGCTCTTCGTCCTGACGGCGGGACTTGTCCCGGACGAGGCCTGGGCTGCGAAGAAGTCGGCCCCCAAGCAAGCGGCGGGAAAGCTCATTACGGTCGAGGTGGAGGGCTACGCCCCCATCGTCGATGGGGCGAAGAACAAGGCACGGGAGGACGCCAAGCGCTCCGTCATGCGCGAGGCGCTGGAGAAGGCCCTGGGCGCCTACGTCACCGGCATCACGGAGATGAAGAACTTCGAGGTGGTGAAGGACAAGGTCTTCTCCCAGTCCCAGGGGATCGTCAAGAGGATGGATATCCTGAGGGAATGGGAGGACTCCGACGGCGTGCTGCACCTGTCAGCGGTCTGCGACGTGGCCGAGGCGGCCCTGGACGGGGTGCTTGGGCCGGCGGTCATCGACGCGTTGGGCAACCCGCGGATCATGGTCCTGCTCGACGAGCGGATCGGCGACAAACCCTCCTTCCTCTCCACGGCGGAGAGCGAGGTCCTGCGGGTCTTCGAGAAGGCGGGGTACCTGCTGGTCGACCCCACCCAGGCCGGGACGCTGAAGGATATCGACCTGGCCGCGGCTCGAAGCGTAAATGACCCCGAGAAGCTCAGGGAGATCGCCCGCGACTTCCAGGCGGACGTCCTGATCTATGGTAAGGCCTACGCCAGCTCCTATGCAGATCAGAGGATAAGCGGCATCCGCATCTACGGGGTGCGCAGCACCGTGCAGCTCAAGGCGGTCCTGGCCGCGTCGGCCTATCAACTGGGCTCCGACACCTACGAGGAAAAGCAGAAGGGAACCTCCCTCGAGGACGGGGCCATCAAGGGATTGAAACCGGGGGCCAGCCGCGCGGGCAAGAGCCTGGTGAACAAGATCGCCTACGCGCTGATCTCGGGATCGGCCGGGGGCATCCCCGGGCGGACGATCAAGATCAAGCTGACCGGCGTCGCCTTCAAGGAGGCGAAGGCCCTCAAGGAGGAGCTCTCGGGCATCGAGGGCGTGACCGGCGTCTACCAGAGGCAGTTCCGCAAGGGAGAACTGGAGCTGGACGTCGTCTCGGACAAGACGGCGGAGGACCTGGCCTCGATCCTCTCGGACAGGGGCTGTGAGATTGACGGGGTCTCCGGCGCTCTGGTCGAGGGCCGAGGTGCGGAGGCCCCCGCACCATGACGGGCCTGCGGCGCATGCTTCGGGCGTTCTTTATTGAGGGGATTTTCGCCTCCGTCCTGTGCTTTTGTCTTTGCGCTCCCGGGCTGGCGACGCCCCTCGCCGAGCCCGTCCCGGCGACGACGGAGGACCTGCTGCGGATGACGGAGGAGAGCCTCTATGCCGATTGGCAGGAGAACCGCGCGTTCGTCCGGGGCGTGGGGCGCGTGGTGCAGAGTACGGCCCAGGGCAGGCTCCTGGCACGCCGGGCGGCCCTGACGGATGCGCGCCGCGGCCTGCTGTCGCTGCGCCAGCACATCCTGGCGGACCCGGAGCTCCGGGGGCGGGCGCTGTGGCTCGCGGGCCCCGTCCCGCCGGTGAGGATCCTGACCGAGAGGATCGAGGGCGGGCTGTACTTTATCGAGGTCGAGACGGCGCTCTCCCGCCTACTCGGCAAGCGCGGGGAAGCCTATGTGGCGGGCGAGATGCAGCGGCTGCACCTGAAATAACACCAACTTGTGCTCAAGTAAAAGGAGAACTGGCCGCCCTTTCAGGGGGCTGCCCTATGGGGGCTGGCATAAGTACACATTCTTTCAAGGAGGGGATGTCGATGGTATCGAGATGTTGTCGGACGGGGCTCGTCCTCGTCCTGGGGTTGTTTTTCTGTCTGACGCCGGGGGCCGCGCACGCGGCGCTGCCCAATGGGTCGATCGCCATATTGGTCAAGAGCGCCTCCGCCCAGGAGGCGGCACAGACGGCCTCTGTCTTCACGCGCCAGCTTCTCGCCAGGGGGTACAAGGTAGTGGACCCCAAGAAGCTGGAGGCCATCCGGCGCAGCAAGGCCGCAGCCTTGGCGCTGGACGGCAACGTGGACGCCATCATGAAGCTGGGCAGGCAGTACGGGTTCAGCACCATGATCACGGCTCAGGTGGAGGCGGGGAGCCCCGTGCTGAACGAGTTCGAGCTCTACACGGGCACATCCTCCGTCGCCGTCATGGTGACGGCGTCGAACGGGAGCCAGATCTACGCCGACACCGTGGCGGGCAAACAGGTGGGCTACACCCCGTCGGAGGCCAAACAGAAGTCCCTCGAGGCCGCCGCCGCCCTGGCCGTCAAGAGGATGACGGAATAGGGAGGCCACGCCATGAGACGAGAGCATGGCCTGCGCCCGGGTATTTTGTCAGTTCCGGCAATCTTGGTAACCTTGGCGGTCCTGGCGGCATCCCTCACCTTGGCGTTGGCGGGCGCCGCCGCGGCACGGGAAAAACCGCGCCTGGCGGTTCGGGAGTTCCAGAACAAGGCGGGGGGCAACGTTCCCGCCTCCGCCATAACCGAGATGATGACGACCGAGCTCTACGAGGCGGGGCTTTTCACCCTGGTGGAGCGCGAGAAGCTGGAGTACGTCGGGGAGGAGATTCGCCTGAGCCAATCGGGGCTCATGGACGAGTCCACGGCCCCCGAGCTGGGCAGGATCAAGGGGGCGCAGTACTCCATGACGGGGGCCGTCACGGAGTACCACTACAAGGCGGCGGGAGGCGCCATCCCCATTCCGGGGGTCGGAGGTATCGGGGGGGCCTCCAACACGGCCTACGTAACGCTCGACATCCGCATCATCAACAACGAGACGGGCGAGGTGGCCTATGCGGCAGCGGAGCGCGGGGCCTCAAACCAGACGTTGGGCGGCCTCATCACCAAGTACGGCGGGTTTGGCGCGGGGAAGATCAACGGCATCCTGGCCGCAGCGACCCGTAAGGCCGTGATAAAGCACGTGGAGAGCATGAGGTGCCTGCGCCTCGATTGACGGAATGGGGCAATGGAGTGACCGGAGTGACCGAACAAAAAAGCGGAGGTGCTTTAGGATCATGAGAGTGCGTAAGAGCGTTGTGTTGGCGTCGTTGTTTGCCCTGGCCCTGTTCGCCCTTCCCTCCTGGGCAGGGGAGGAAAAGGTGCGGATCGGCGTCTTCCAGTTCGAGAGCAAGACGTCCGGCGTGTCGCAACAGCAGGCCAACGCCGTCATGGACATGATGACCCGCGCCCTCGCGAGCTCGAAGTCCATCTCGGTGATCGAGCGGGCTCAGCTGGATAAGGTGGGCAAGGAGATCAAGCTGGGACAATCGGGGCTTGTGGACGCCAGTACGGCGGCCGAGGTGGGCCGCGTCGCCGGCGTGCAGTACATCCTTCTGGGCGCGGTCACGGAGCTGAACAAGAAGGCCTCGGGAGGGGCGATCCCCCTCTTCGGCAACATCGGCATCGCGACCGGTTCGGAGGAGGCGCAGGCCACCATCGACGTCCGCATCGTGGACACCTCGACGGCCGAGGTCAAACTGGCGCTCTCCGAGACGGGCTACTCCTCCAACGAGGTCTCCGGCCTGTACCTGGGCGGGGCAGTCTTGGCGGAGGGCACCTTCGACGGCCTGGAGAGCCGTGCCATCGCGGACTCGGTGACGCGCCTGGCGGCCCGCATCCGAGGCACCCTCGGCGGGGAGAGCTCGCACGTCGTCGCGGTGGCCGACAAGGAGGCCACGATCGACATCGGCTCCTCCATGGGGGCCAAGGAGGGGGCGCTGTATCTGGTCTACGCCGACGGCAAGACGATTCGGGGCATGAGCGGCGAGGAGATTGGGCGCGAGCGCCTGGCTTTCGCCGTGCTCAAGGTCCGCGAGGCCACGCCCACCTACAGCAACTGTACGTTCGTCAAGGGGGGCAAGGCGGCTCTGGTCCGCCGTGGGGACAAGGTCGAGCCGATCAGCAGCAGGATGATCAAGTCCCTCAAGTTCGCCGGCTCCCGTCCCGCCGCCTCCAGCGGGACCTTCGAGCAGATCTTCGGAAACGCCCCCAAGGACGGCGAGGCGCCCCAGGCCCCCCCGGCGGCATCGGATACCCCGGCTGCGAAACCCGAGGCCCCGTCCCCGGCGACTGTCGCGGAGCAGCCCAAGCCGGAGAGCAAGCCGGCGACGGGCGAGGCCAAGGTCATTCCGGGGTTCGACCCCAACCAGTCCACGGACGCGAAGGTCATCGAGACCCTTGCCCTCTCGGTGGGGGACAGGAACCTCGTGGGGATCATGCAGCGCAACGCCTACAACAAGTTCAAGAACGGCAGGTATAAGGACGCCTACGCGGAGTTCTGCAGGGCGGCAGACGCACACCCCTCCGTCAACTACCTCTCGGCCTACTGGGCGGGGGTGACCGCCCAAAAGTTGAAGAAGGCGGACGAGGCGCTCCACTGGATCGACAAGGCCCTGGCGATCAACCCGGACTACAAGCCCGCCCAGGACTTCAAGTCGAAGACCCTGAAAAAGTAGTTTCCTCCCCCTGCTATCGGGCGAGGTTTTGGTCTTCCCCATCGAAGAACGGCGGAGCTCTTTAAGGGCTCCGCCGTTCTTTCGTCTACCGTGAGCGGACGACACGAACGGTATGTTTGATCGATCCTCAAATTCCGAAATATGGAAGCGCTGGAGATTTTTGCCCGTTTTGCATATTTCCCCTTTGGAAAAATTTGCGTTTTTGTTTTAGTCAGCGCTTACTTGAAGCTCTGGGTCCCCATGAAGAGGATCGCCCCCGTCGCGTCGTCCAGGATGAAGAACAGGAAGGGCCGATCGGCGTGGAACTCCGCGCGCGGCGGAGCCTGCGGGGGCAGGGCCGTGGCGAAACGCATCGTCGCGCCCGTGGCCGCCGCGGCCTCCGTCCCCTCCTCATCCACCTCCAGGAACGTCTTGTGCACGACGCTGTCGATGCAGATCGGCTCTTTGCTCTCCGTCATGGCGGAGAAGTCCGCGGAGTCCGAGAAGGCCTGCCCCATCCCGAACGCCGTCAGGAGCTCCTTCAGCTCGTACCGTTCCTCCATCTTGAATTTGGGCAGCCACACGTCCACCTGGTGTTTGGTCATGGAAGCCTGCCAGCGTCGGATGAGGTCAAGCCCGTCGCGATGGGCGAGGTCCTCCAGCAGCTTGTCCATCGCGCCCTGCTCCGGCAGGGCCAGCAACATACTGGCGGACCCGCCGTAGGACAGTTTCAGGAGCTTCACCCCCTCCGCCTCCGCGTAGAGGTACTCCCTGTCCTCCTTCATCATGGGGACGTCCCTCGACTCCGCCTCCGTGACGTGGAAGGGCTCTGGAACCGTGAGCTCCGGACGGAAGGGCCGAAGCCACCGTCCCTTGAAGTACACGGCGTTCGTCAGGATCATGCGCGTCCCCTTCGGCACGTCGAGGATCAGGTCCTTGATGCGGCCCTTCGTCCTGTCGGACACCCAGCCGTTGATCCTCTGTTTGGCCTCCTCCGGCGCGTCCTTAAAGTCCAGCTCCTCCGCCGCTCCGCCGTAGTCCCGGCTCAGCACGTCGCCGAACCCGCTTCGAGGCGCCAGCCCCTTCATCAGCCACACGCGGTTGGCGTCGTCCAGGACCGGCTGGCCGTCCTGGCCGTCCATTCGCTTCCGCAGCCCGGTAGACAGTGCCCCAAGGGACGCATGAAAGCCGTCATCCAGGGAGAGGGCCTTCGCCATCGCCTCGCGGGTTACGCCCGCAGAGCCCTCGTAGGCCATGCCCAGCACGGACAGGATGCTGTAGGGGGAGAAGAAGAAGTCCCCGTTCGACTTCCGAAACTCCGCTGCCGCGTGGAGGGCAAACCCGTCAATGGCACGGACGGCCGAGAGGGTGGGGGGCGCTTCTTTGGCCTCGCCGGTCCCAGCCGCGGCCGTGTTCTCCGCCGCCATCAGGCACGCCAGGGAGAACAGGCAGAACGCAGCGACCTTCGCCGCCCCCAAAAAGTACCTCGCAAACTGCAACATACGCAAGCGCCTCCATTCATAATTTGCCAGTGTTTATGCTGAACTCGCCGCTTCCCTGCATGGCCCCTTCCCAGTCATTCGCAGGCAGGGTGAGTAAAAACGATGGCGATGCGAGGTGAAAAGGAGACCGCAACGCCTCGATCGATGATGAGGTCATTGTAGTCCCATGGGGCCGATCCTTCATGGAGTTTTCTACGGACGGAGTCCTCCGAAAAAGGAGTTAAAAAGCACCTGATACCAATTCGCGCTTTTTAAAGGAGGGCTTAGTGCCTCTTGGCCCCCCTGGTGAAGAGACCAGCCGGACCGTCAGGAGTCCGCCGGCAGGGGCTCCGGGACGGCGTGGCGCCGGCTCCCGTGCCGCCATGCGACGGCGACCCCCAGCCAGGTCATTGTAAGGGCGACGATGGGATTCAGCCAGTTCAGAAAACAGTAGGGCGCGTAGGCCAGGGTGGGGACGCCCAGAACGGCGCTGACGTAGACCCCGCAGGTATTCCAGGGAACAAGGACGGAGGTCATGGTGCCGCTGTCCTCGAGCGAGCGGGAGAGCATAGAGGGCGCCAGCCTGTGCCCGTCCCAGGAGCGTTCCTCGAACGCCCTGCGGAACATGCGCCCCGGGACGATGATCGCAAGGTACTGCTCGCTCAGGAACACGTTGGCCACAAAGGAGGACGCGATCACCGACGCGACGAGCCCGAACACGGAGCGGACGCGGCGCATCAGGGCATCCAGAATCGCGTCCAGGAACCCGCAGACCTCCATGATGCCCCCCAGGGAGAGCGCCACCACGATCAGGCAGATCGTCTCCAACATCGAGGTCATCCCTCCGCGCGTGAAGAGCTGCGTCAAGAGCCCGCCGACCCTGGAGAACTCGGCCGGGTCCAGAACCGACGCGAACAGCGTCCCGGCTCCGGCCGCGGCCGCCCTGACCGCCTCCGGCGTCGCCGCAGCGGCGAAGACGCTCAGCTGCGACGGCTCGTAGCCGTAGAAGAAGACGCTCAGGGCCTCATGAAGTGAGGCGCCCTGGGACAAGGACAGCAGCAATCCGGTGCAGAGCCCACCAATGATACCGGGGATGGCGGGGATCTTCAACAGCGCCATCATCAGGATGACCGCGGGGGGGACGAAGCCCCAGGCGGAGATACGGAACTCCGCCCTCATCATGCTTCGGATCAGCTCCACGCGGCTGTTGTCCATGTCCCGAACGGTGCTGCCCATGAGGAGGGAGATGACCACGACGATCAGCAGCGTAGGCAGAGTCGTCCAGATCATCGCGCGGATATGGTCGAAGAGCTCGCTGCCCGAGACGGCGGGAGCGAGGTTGGTGGTGTCGGAGAGCGGCGACATCTTGTCGCCGAAGTAGGCCCCCGAGATGATGAACCCGGCGGAGACGGGAAGGGGAAGCCCCAGTCCGGCACTGATGCCTATGAGCGCCACCCCCACGGTGCTGCTCGTGGTCCAGCAGCACCCCGTCGCCATTGAGACGACGATGCAGATCAGGAGCGCCGCACAATAGAAATAGTGGGGATTCATGATGCCTAGCCCGTAGTAGATCATGGTCGCGACCACACCGCTGTGGATCCAGGAACCGACCAGACAGCCCACGAGGACGAGGATCAAGATGGCCTGGATGGAGACCTGTATGGCGGAACAAATTCCGCGCTCCAGGTCGAGCCAGGAGACCCCCAGGACGAGGACACCGAACAGGGCGGCGAAGACCGCCGCAAAGAGCAGAGGTACCTGGGCCGGAAGTCCCAGTCCGATGTGCGCGCCCGACTCCAGGCGGACGTCGACCACTCCGAAGGTAACGATAAGGGCGCTTACGAGCAAAACGGCAATAGCCGAGAAAAGTCCCGGCCGACGGCATGACGACGCCATCCTACATTCCCCCCACACCAAGAAATAGCTTGATTACCCGGCATTGCGGCTCCGCCTATTCCCGGACAGGTTACCTCAGCGCGAGAGGAATGATTTGCTTTTGGTCTTTGCCGGCTTACTTCGAAGCTGGAAGGGATTTTAGGACATTTTCAAAAAAATGCAAGGGCTTATTTCGGACCCCAAACCGCAGGAAGCTGCAGCTCAGCCCGCAGCGGGTTGTATCGGGCAAAGATACCTCCTGCCCCTTGCACCATCGACGGTATAATATCCAGAAAGGTTGTCCATAAAATGGGGGCGATGTTCGAATGCTGTACGGGTACATGAAAGTCAGCACGCAGGATCAAACGGACAACCTGCAGCGCGACGTTTTGCAATCTGCGGGTATGGCGGCGGCGAAGGTTCGTGGGACACACTGCGGAAGACCCCGTGCGGCGAACGCAGAAACAGCGCGCATCATTCGGGAGTGGCACTCTGCGGGAGGATGCGTAGGGGTATCGTTCGAGGATGCAGCGCACGCGTTTTTAGATTCGAGGTCTTTACTTTACGTTGATCCGCACCCGGACGGCGACCGCCTGCGTCTGATCGGATTTTCCGAGAAGGCCTCGGCCGTTCTGTTTGTGGTTCACGTGGAGCGCACCTCTGACGCTGATTCCGTTGTGCTTAGGATTGTTTCAGCGCGAAGGGCTGATAGAAAGGAGCGTGAACTATATGACAAAGGATGAGAGCAAAAGGCTGCAGGATATGACGGACGAGGACATTGATTATTCTGATATTCCGGAGCTGACGGATGAGGAGCTGGAGCGCTTTCGTCCCGCCCGCGACTACCTTAAGGACATCGCGCGGCGAAACAGGGCGGCAATGGCTCGCATAATCTGCGATGAAGAAGAAGGCAGAGACCTTGCTATCGCCGCTGCAGAGGCTTTGGCTGCGCGCGCTTTGTGCGATGTTCCACAATTCACCGAGGGTGTTTTTCCGGAGCTTGAAAAAGTTTAGAGAAAAGGGCGTTTTTCGCGTTTTTCTTTGACAGTTGATACGATACGCTTGATACGAGGAAAACGTCCTTTCCGTAGTCCGCATTCAACTTTCTCCCGCAAACTTCCGAAACTGTAAGGGAACCGGTTGAGAA
>CAUPUB010000047.1:0-16318 GCA_963514535.1 uncultured Fretibacterium sp. | reverse complement strand
TTGCATACTTACCTTTGGTAAAATATGCATTTTTGTTTTAATCAGCGCTTCCCTAGGGGCCGTAGATGCCGTTATATAAAAACTCCCGGACAGAAGCAGGGCAGCGTCCGTCCGGGATACAGGTCAACCTCTCAACGCTCTTGGACCATCCTCCGACACCTTGAAGCGGGACAGCGCGTCCTTCAGACTCTGCGCAAAACCCGAAAGGCCGTCCGCCTGTTTGGCCATGTCCTCCGACACACGCGTAGTCTCGTCCGCAGCCGTATGGATATGTTCCATGCTCTGGAGGATATCCACCGTTGTTTTCGTCGAGTTGTCGATGCCCGAGGCGATCTCGCGGCTCGATGCCGCCTGCTCCTCCGCCACCGCGGCGATGCTCTGGATACGGTCGTTCGCCTTGTCTATCTGACTCATCGCGTCGCTCAGGGACTCCTTGGCGCTGTCCGCTTTTTTCATCGTCGCCGTCAGCAGCTCCGAGGACTGCGTGCTTGAATCCATCGTCTCACGGGCTCCTGTTTGAAGCGTGTCGATAAGACCCCTGACGCTGCTTGCCGCGCGCCCCGACTCCTCGGCCAGCTTTCGGACCTCCTCCGCAACCACAGCGAATCCGCGCCCTGCCTCGCCGGCACGTGCCGCTTCGATTGCCGCGTTCAAAGCCAGAAGGTTCGTCTGGTCCGCTATGGAGGTGATCACACCGACAAATCCGCTGATCTGCTCGACGGAGTTCACCAGCTCCTGCAGTTTTTCCCCGCTCTCCTCGGATTTCTTGAACAGGAGCTCCATATCCTGGATCGTCTCTTGAACCGTCTCCACCGCATGGCTTGAGATCTGCGTGGTGTGCGAGATGAACTCCGCGCAGTCCGTAGCCGCCTGAGCTGCAGTCATCGACGCCGCTGACATCTCCTCGGTGCCTGCGTTGCTCTCCTGGAGCGACGCCGAATTGGACTCGCAAAGCGCCACCACGCTCTCTATCGCCGCCCTCGCTTCCCGAATGTAATCGCTGTTCTGGTTCGACGAGTTCCGGACCGTATCCGCGCTCTCCGCAACCTGGCCGGCTATTGAAACGATCTCCGTCATCGCGGCACGCTGTGCCCCGATCATCTCCGCCAGGGCATCGGCGAGCTTGCCCATCTCATCCCGGCTCTCCCCGCCGAAGTCTCCGCGCAGGATCGTCAGATCACCCTTCTTCGCACGATCCGCCAGAAGGACGATCCGTTTCAACGGCACAGTGATGATACGACCGATCAAAAATGCGATCAGCAACCCTGCCACAACCGCTACAACCGTCAAAGAAAGCAACGTCAGGATGGCGGAACTCAGGCTATCCGTCGATTCGTTTGAGATCGTCCGAAGCCGGGTCTGCGATATGTCGTAAATTTTATCGATGCTCTCGGCCAGACTTCTGCTGTAGGTCTGTCGGGTGTTGTGGAGGTCGTTCAGCTGCTTGTATTGATCTACCGCTGCCTTTATGTCGTTCGAAAAGCTATTGAGGCACGGCAATATTTTTTCCAATTCGTCTTTGACGTCGCCCTGCATCGATTCGGAAAACAATTTTTCGGTCTGCTGGCGCATCGCGTCCACCATGGGCAGGATATTGCTCATCGCCTCAACGTCGCGGTTCACCGCCGCCCGGTAATATGTCCGGCGAATCTCACCCGTCTGGGTCAGCAGACTCTCCACCACGTGAATCTGTTCGAACCGTCGCTTTAATCTCTCAGTGTCTCCAGCCTCCGCTTCCTGATTTGCCCCCTGGTACTGGAGATCGGAAACGCGCTCAAGGCCCTCCAACAAGGATATGGAAGCAGCCGTAAGCCCCTGGATATTCTTTTGTTTCGCCTCCATCAGGCTGGCGACGGCCTCCACATTTCTGGAGTATTGATCGAGTGGGGCGTCCATATCAGGAAGAGACTCCAGGGAACTCAACCGGGGGTCCGAGGCATACATCAACTTGCCCACCTCTATGTGGGTCTTCGCCTCGGTCAGGACCTCACGGGCCCTCTTCAGGCTGTCCGGGTTCTCGGAGTACATGTAGTCCCGAACCTCAAAGCGTGCCTTAGCTATATCACTCTCAAGTTCGCTCATAAGGTGCTGGGCGTCGTTCACCTTATTCAAGAAACGGCTGTCCTCCTCAACCCGGCCAATTTGCAACCAGCTGATCATCACCGCAGTCACGAAGACCACAAGCACCAGCCCGAACCCCAGTGCCAGCTTCATGGAGAGCTTGACGTTACGAAACATTATTGATGAACACCTTTCCCTTCCAGATAAATTCCCTTCCAGATAATTTTGAGCCGTGCCACTAAGCGACACGAGAATTATACCCCTAATAAGGAAATTTTTATTTTGTCCGGACTCGGATCCAGGGATCACGCCGGGCTATCCTGGAGCTGGGAAAAGCGCAGCGCCGCCAGGACGGAGGAGACTCCCGTCTTTGAGGGGTCCTCCCCTTCCCGGACGGGAACCGCCGCCGCCCGCTCGGCGCCGTCCCTCTCCCGGCTCCGGGCGATGTCATGCCGTGCCTGCGCGGCCCTGGCCGCAGCCTGGGCCGCCACGCGGATGTCCTGCGCCGAGGGATCCCCCGGCGCTAAGGCCGCCTTCTGGACCTGCTCCAGGTTGCTCAGCGTCTCCTCGGGCGTGGAGCCCGCGACAAAGTGTATGGGGACCTCCCCTCCCGTAATGTAGCTTTTGCCGTCCGGCCCCGTGGTTCGGGTGTAGCTGACGGGGCCACCAAAGCGCCCGGCCGCGGCCTGGTGCGCCGCCTCGTGGGCGATCACCTCGCGCTCCGTGTTCCGAAGCTCTCGGACGACGGCGTCTTTTTCAGGGCTTCCTCCAGGGCTTCTTTCACCTCCAGGGCCTCCGTTGCCCGAGGCCCTGCTTGCCCCATCCGTCCGCTCCGCCCCCTCGTCCGACGCGGTTCTGCCCCCTGCGGTCTCAAGGGAGGGCGTCCCACCCCGTTCCGGACCCTCCCGGTCCTCCTTCACCACGACGGAGGCGCCGGTGATGTATCGCCTTCCGTCCGGGCCCAGGGTGTAATGATAGACGGTGGAGACCTCGGCCAGGGGCCCCGCATCCAGGCGCAGGCCCTGTTCCTCGACCAGAACTTGTTGTTCCTGCCGGGCAAGGGCCTGATCCTGGAGTGGCTCCTGCCGGGCAACGTCCTGCAGGACACCGATTCGGATCGCCGGGCGCAGATAGCCGTTGGAGAGCATCGAGGTCACGTTCATAACCATTACGCTTCACCCCTTTTCTGTTCTTTTAGGGAAATCCTCCATCAGGCCGGGACCTCGAAAACGGGGTCACGGCCTCCTGTATTCCAGCCAGCTCTGCAGGATCAGCGCCGCGGCTACCTTGTCCACCTTGCCCCTGCGCTCCCTGCGCGAGACGTCGCCTTCCAGCAGCGCCCGCTGGGCGATGACCGTGGTGTACCGTTCGTCCCACGTCTCGAAGGTCCGGTCCGGGTAGGACTCCCGGAGCCCGTCGACGAGGGCGGCGATGCGCTCCCCCTCGGGGCCCGCGCTCCCGCTCGTTCGGGTCGGCATTCCGATGAGGACCAGGACAGGATCGTACTCCGCGAGGCACGCCTCGAACTTCTTACGCCATCCCTCCTTACCGTCGTTGACCGGCCATACGGCGATCCCCTGCGCGATGACGCGCAGAGGATCCGTCACGGCCGCACCGATGCGGACGGAGCCAACATCGAGGGCCAGGACGCGCCCCTTCGGGAGGTCTTCGTCCCAGGTCCCGTTCATTGCGGCTTGAGCTGGGTCCGAAGCAGGGCCTCGACCCTGTCCAGCGCCTCGGTCAGTTTCGCGGCGTTCCGGCCTCCGCCCTGGGCGGTGTTGGGCCTGCCGCCGCCTCGGCCTCCAAGGAGGGCGGACGCCTCCTTCACCAGATTGCCGGCGTGAGCGCCGCGCCGGACGGCGTCATCGTCGGCCATGACGACGATCTTGCAGCTCTCGTCCTCGCCGACGTCGACCAGAACCACCACGGTCGGCTGTCCGGTCCTCTCCTTGACCCGGTCTCCGATGTCGCGCAGCATGTCCGGCGCAACGCTCGAGAACTTACCCGTCTGGAGCAGGACCCCATCGATGTCCCGCCGGTCGAAGAAGCTCTCGATATTCTTCGTCAGGTCGCGGAGCTTGGCCTCCTGCAGGCGGCGCTGCAGGCGGTGCAGCTCGTCGACCAGCCCCTGGGCCTTGACCGCGAGCCCCTCCTCGTCTGTGGAGAGAAGCGCCGTGAGGTGCGTGCGCAGCCCGAAGAGGTGCTGGAGGATATCCAGGACGTTCATGCCCGTCGTCGCGAGGATGCGCCGCGTGCCCGAGCCGACGCTCTCCTCCCGTAGGATCTTGAAGCAGCCGATGTCACCCGTGGCCTTGACGTGGAGCCCACCGCAGAGCTCGATCGAGAAGCCGGGGACGGAGACCACGCGCACGACCTCACCGTACTTCTCGTCGAACAGGGCCTTCGCGCCCAGATCCCGAGCCTGCTCGCGCCCGCACTCCTGGATGGTGAGCGGCACGTTCGCCAGGACCTGACCGTTGACCAACCGCTCCACCTCGGCTACCTGCTCCTCGGTCATGGGCTCATGGTGCGTGAAGTCGAAGCGCAGGATGCGGTCCGTCACCAGGGACCCCGCCTGGCGGACGTGGCCGCCCAGTACGCGGCTCAATGCCTCGTGCAGCAGGTGCGTGGCCGTATGGTTGCGGCGGATCGCCCAGCGGCGCGCATCGTCCACCTCCGTACCGACCTCGTCCCCGACCAACAGCGTCCCCTGGTCCATCCGCACCCTGTGGACGATCAGCCCGGCGTGCGGCACGGTGTCCAGCACCTCCAGGACGGAGCCGCCCGAGAGCATCCTGCCCGTGTCCCCCACCTCGCCGCCGCGCTCCGCGTAGAACGGGGTGCAGTCGAGGACGACCTCGAACTCCGCGGGACCCTCCACGCGCTCGACACGGCCCTCCGCGGTCAGCAGCGCGAGCACCCGCCCGGTCCCGGCGCAGACCTCGTAGCCGACGAAGGCCGTCCTGCCCCTCTCGTTCTCGACCTCCGTGTAGACGTCGCCGGCCAGGGAGCTCCGCCTCTGCTTGCTGGACTCGCGGGCTCGGGCCCTCTGCTCCTCCATGGCCCGGCCGAAGCCCTCATGGTCAACGGTAAGCCCCTCCTCCTCCGCCATCTCCAGCGTCAGCTCGGGAGGAAAGCCGTAGGTGTCGTAAAGGGTGAAGACAACATCCCCGGGGATCTGCGTCCTTCCCGCACTTTTCAGGCACCGGGTCTCCGCCTCCAGGAGCTCCGTCCCCTGCTGGAGGGTCTTTTGAAAGCGGTCCTCCTCCACCTCGATGATCCGCTCGATGGTGAGGCGCTGGTCGAGCAGTTCGCTGTAAGGATCGCTCATAATCCCGAGCAGGATGGGCAGGTACTCGCGGAGGAACGTGCCCTCGAACCCCAGGAGCCGTCCGTAGCGCACGGCCCGGCGCAGCAGGCGACGCAGCACGTAGCCCGGCCCGTCGTTGGCGGGAAGCACGCCGTCGGCCAGCATGAAGGCCACGGACCGGACGTGGTCCGCGATGACGCGCACGGCCATGTCGGGCCGCCCCCCGTCGCCGTAGCGAATCCCCGCCTTCCTGCAGGTGTGGTTGATCAGGGGCATGAAGAGGTTCGTCTCATAGTCCGTATCGACCTCCTGGACGATGGAGGTCAGGCGCTCCAGCCCCATGCCCGTGTCGATATTCTTGCGGGGCAGGGGAAGGAGCGAGCCGTCCTTCTGGAGGTCGAACTGCGTGAAGACCAGGTTCCAGATCTCCAGGTAGCGGTCACAGTCGCAGCCCACGCCGCAGGTCGGGGAGCCGCAGCCGTAGCGCTCCCCGCGGTCGTAGTAGATCTCCGAGCAGGGCCCGCAGGGCCCGGTGTCGCCCATGAACCAGTAGTTGTCCTTCCGTCCGAAGCGGAGGATTCGGTCCTCGGAGAGCCCCACGTCCACGTTCCAGACGCTTCGGGCCTCCTCGTCCTCCTCGTAGATACTGGCGTAGAGGCGGCTGGGGTCGAGGCCGATGCGTTCCGTCAGGAACTCCCAGGCCCAGGTGATGGCCTCCTTCTTGAAGTAGGCGCCCCAGGCAAAGTTGCCCAGCATCTCGAAGAAGGTGTGGTGGCGGGCGGTGCGGCCGACGTTCTCGATGTCGTTGGTGCGCACGCACTTCTGGCAGGTCACGGCGTGGGGATGCTCCGGGGTGCGGATGCCGAGGTAATAGGCCTTGAAGGGCACCATGCCCGCGATGGTGAAGAGCAGGGAGGGATCGTCGGGCAGGAGCGGGAAGCTGGGGTAGTGGTGGCTGCCCTTCTCCTGCCAGAACCTGATGAAAGCCTCACGTATCTCTTGCCCGCTTCGGTACTGCATCTTCTGGATCCTCTCCCCTTCGAAAGACGGCCGCCCTCGGCCGGTAAACCGGGCGGACACGAAAAACAAACCACCCGGAAGGCCGCCCGACCGTCCGGAGACACCCCTCTCCCCATATATTCCCGAATATTATACCTAAATCAGGTCCGCCAGGGTGAACTCCAGGGCCTTGCGTAGCTCCTCCAGAGGGATCCTGAGCTGGTGGCCGATTCGGCCCGCGCTGACGACGATCGTCCCGATCCGCTCCGCGGAGGCGTCGATGACGGTGGGGAAGGCCCTCTTCATTCCGACGGGGGAGCACCCGCCGTGCACGTAGCCCGTCAGCGGCAGAAGCTCCCTGGAGTGTACCATCTCGACGGACTTCTCCCCAACGGCCCGGGCGGCCTTCCTCAGGTCCAGAGCGCCCGTCGCGGGCACGACGAAGACGTAATGGTTCCGCGTCCTGCCGACCGTGACGAGGGTCTTGAAGAGCCCCTCGGGCTCCAGTCCGAGCAGGTGCGCCGCCTCGAGCGCGCTCACGGCCTCGGAGGCGGGGAAGGAGAGGGCCTCGTAGGCCGCGCCCCTGGCGTCCAGAATGCGCATCGCGTTGGTCCTGTCACCACCCTTGCTCATGGCGAACCTCCTTTCCCCCTCTTCGGCACGGAGTCAGCACCACGACTGGGCGCGTTCCAGCATCCGGTCCCGGTCGAGCGGCCGGACGGCGTCGACAATCCACGTGCGCATCGCCGCGCCCTCCGGTGTCTCCTGGGAGGCGGAGAGGAACTCCAGCTCCACGCCCAGGGCCGCCGCCACGTCGTGGGCCAGGACGGGCCAGACCCGGCCGATGTCGCCGATGACCGGGACACTGCCCTCGTGGCGGGCGAAGGCGGACATCTCCATGCGGAAGGGGATGCGTGCCACCTTCGTCTTGGGCAGCCCTCTGTCGATGGCGTTCTGGACGGTGTCGTCCAGCTCGACGGCGCGCCTGAGGTTCTCGTCCAGATCGATGCGCACCAGCGTCTTGTCCCGGAGGCTGTAGGTGAACTGCCGGGCCCAGGAGGCCCAGATGCCGTGGCCCGTGTAGCACTCGAAGGGGCCGTCGTGGATCTCCTGCGTCAGGGCGACAGCGGATTCGATGATGACGTCGCAGTCCGCGAGCATCCGGGCCAGGCGCATGGAGCGCGCGGAGATGGGGATGCTGTCGCCAATGGCCATCCCCACCGCTCCCCCGCCGATGAGCTGCGGGATCGTCACCAGCACGGGGACGCCGCGCGCGTCCGCCGCACCCAGCATGGTGCGGGGGTCGCACCCCCAGCCGGCCACGGCCTCGAAGGGAAGGCCGTAGAGCTGCGCCAGGGTCAGGATCTCGCCCGCCAGGCGCTCGCCCCTCAGGCCCATCGGATAGGCCATGTTCCCGGCCGCCTTGACGATCTCGCTGCGCACGGGGAGCCTTCGACCCCGCTCCAGGAGCTCGTCGTCCAGTGGCATCTCCCGCCTCAGGGCCGCCCACTCCGCGTCCCCCATCCGCGTGAACTCGAACAGGTCGCCCCGCGGCATCTTGTCCATGTCCATCCCGAGGGCCGCCGCGTCCACGCGCCACACCCGGTCGAGCGCACCGCCCATCTCGTGGGAGACGACGGCGGAGCTCGTGGAGACGGCATCGACCAGCCCGACGCGGATCAGCTCCGCAATGAGGGTCGTGACCCCCTCGTGGATATTGGGGCCGCTCCCGGTGACGACCATCACCCTGCCCCCCCGCTCCTTGACCTCGACGATGCGCCGGGCCGCCGCGGCCAGGGCGGCGCGCGAGCGCTCGTCCAGCGACGCGCGGAACGTCTCGATCAGGGGTGCGCCGAACAACGTGTCCTTTCTCAATGAATCACCGCACCTCATGAATCGCTGTGCCTCCAACTCTACGGGATCAAACTGCAGGGTCATTTTACGTATGTCTTGATCACGGACCACGTCCGCTCCGCCGCACCCCCGAGCGTCTCGAAGTACCCCCGACAGGCTCTGCGGACGCGCTCCCTCTCGGCCGGCGCCAGGGCGCGTTCCCAGGCGGATGCGAGCTCGTTGGCGCTCCGGACGCGCTGCGCGGCCCCCATGCGGTCCATGCGCTCCGTGTCCGGGAAGTCGGCCATGTCCGGGCCGTGCATCGTCGGGACCTCCAGCAGTGCAGGCTCCAGAGGGTTCTGGCCGCCCTTCTGCACGAGGCTGCCCCCGACGAACGCCGCGTCGGCCGCCGCGTAGAGGTCGAAGAGCAGGCCGATGCGGTCGGCCACAGCGACGTCCCAGTCGTCGGGGAGTCGGGAGAGCAGGTCCGCGCGGAGCTCCGGGTAGGGCAGCGCCGCGGCAACGGCAAACAGGGCGCGCTCGGGATGGCGCGGCACGATCACCAGGCGGGCGCCCGGATGGCTGCGCCGAAGCCTGCGGAAGGCGGCGATCACGATGTCGTCCTCGCCCTCGTGCGTGCTGCCGGCCACGAACAGGGGCGCGTCCCCCCGCCGCAGGTGCGCCCAGCGGGACGCGTCGGCCTTGGCCTTGCGGTTCATCAGCGCGTCCACCTTGCAGTCGCCCGTCACGACGAGCTTCTCCGCGGGGACGCCCAGGGCCAGGAAGTGCTCCCGATCCTCGTCGAAACGCACGAGGATGCGCTCGAAGCAGGAGAGGACGCCGCGCCAGAACGGGGCCTGCCTCCTGAGCTTTCGGAAGCTCCTCTCCGAGAGCCTGCCGTTCGCCAGAAATGCGGGGATGCCCCGTGCCTTCAGCTCGGAGAGCATCTCGGGCCAGCGCTCCGTCTCCATCGCAACGTAGGCCTTGGGACGTGCGGCGTCGAGAGCAGAACGAACGAACCTGGGGACGTCCCAGGGGCTGTAGACCATCCTGTCCGCCGCACCGCCGATCAACTGTTCGGCCATCTCCCGGCCCGTCCGCGTGACGGTGGAGAGCAGGCAGGGCAAGGGTGACGAGCCGGACGGGGGTGCACCGCGCTTCATCGCCCGGATCAGGGAGCTGGCGGACTGCACCTCACCGACCGAAACGGCGTGGACCCACACCCCCCCCTGCGGAACCCCCTCGAAGCGTCCCATCCGCTCATCCAGTCCGACGTCGTATTTCCGGCGCAGCCACTGCAGGCCGCCGGCCGCAAAAAAGGCGTTGATCCCCAGGCGATAGGCGGACATCCCGGCCCGCCACGCCCACGCCTCCCGCTTCGATTCCTCCACGGCGCACACCTCCGTATACGATAAGGCAATAAGGGCAGGGCACACAAAACGTGCGAAACACACAAAAAGAGCGAGGAAAGCCAGCTGTCCCGACGGAGGCCCCCTTCCTTCCCCTCATTATATTATGAGGGCCGGCCGAGACCTGCGCGCCCGTACGTATTATCGCACGAACGCGGACCGAAAAGGGGACAGCGGCGGACCGGGGTTCTTTCCCGACCTTTTCCGACCCGGGCCATGCGTACTGAGCTATAATAAGGGCGAACGGGAATCCATTAGGAGGTCTTTCATCTTGAGGACGATCAAGCTGCTTCTGTTGATGCTTCTGATGCTTTTGGCGAGAGGAGGATTTTCCCTGCCCCTCGCCGCATCCGCCCTTTGGGCCGCCGACTTCGAGTTCCGGGGAGCGATCGAGCCCACGGACGACACCTCGCGCCTCCTGGCCTATTACGTGAACCGCTTCGCCCCGGAGGAGCTCACGCTCTCGGTCGTGGGGCAGCCGGACGCCACGGGACGTTTTCACGACCTCTTCATGGACCTGACGGGCGTCAGGATCGAAAACGTCCGCATCGACAGGCTGACCTTCCGCATGAACGACGTCCAGTTCAACGCGCCGGAGAACTGGGCCTCCGGGGATGTCGAGTGCCGGGATGCCCTCCAGATCTATGCCGCGTGCCGCATCCTCGAGGAGGACATCAACAAGGGCCTGGAGGCCCAGACCTTCGGCAAGGACGATCACTGGAAGAACATCACGCTCGCCATCACGCCCTCCGGGCTCAAGGGCAGGGGGACGTACCTGGCCAAGGTCCTGTTCGTCACCCTGGACATCCTGATCGAGATCGACAGCAAGCTGGAGATCGTCAACCGCAAGGAGCTTTGGCTGGACGGGCCCCGTGTGCGCATCAACAAGCTGGACCTACCCGACTACATCACGAACAAGGCGCTGTCGCAGATCCAGCCCCTGCTGGACCTCGCCCGATTTCCCCTGCCTCTGAAGCTCCATACCGTCACACTGGAGGAGGGGTCGGCGCTGCTCTCCACGCGCCTTCCCCCGCAGCCGGTCGAGCAGGGCGCCACGTACCACTACCTGGCACGCTGACCGCGTCCCTCTATCTCTTATTCCTCCAGCCGCATTCCTCCATGTACGGAATCGACCGCAAGCGTTACCTTTGGGTGATCCTGTCGGCCCTGCTGCAGGGGCTTCTGTTGGGGCAGTATGCCGTAACCCGGAGTGGGCCCTTTCTGGATCTATCTCTGCCCCTGTTGACCGTCCTCCCCTTCGCCTTCTGGCTGGCCCAGGAACACTGGGGAAGGCGGCTCAAGCGCTTTCTGGGGGGGCTTGCCCTCGTGCTCTCAACCTTCTGTGCCTACAGGCTTTGGTCCCTCTATCCGCCCGACGGCATGTTCCTCTCCATGCCCTCCCAGGGCATGGACCTGCTGAGGATCTGCATGGCCGCCTTCCTGCTCCTTCCTTTCTTCCAGTGCCGCATCGCGACCTGGAGCTGGCACGTCCCCTACTCCGACATCTTCTTCCAGCTCTGCCGCAACGTGTTTCTGCTGTTCCAGGCCACCATCATGACCGTGGTCTTCTGGGCGCTGCTCCTCACCGCCAGCCTGCTCTTCGACATCGTCGGGCTGGCGTTCGTGCCGGGCATCCTGTTTCACCCGCTCGTGGCGGCGCCCCTGACGAGCCTCACGGTCGCCATCTCCATCACCCTGGCGCTCAAGCACCCCGGCATCGATTCACTGGGGCGCTGGATCCTGTCCATCCTGGCCTGGCTTCTGCCCCCCTTCTCGGCCCTCTCCTTCGTCTTCATCGCCTGCCTGCCCTACTCCGGGCTCAAGACCCTCTGGAGCACCGGCCAGGCCAGCTCTTTGATGCTGCTCCTCCAGCTGGGCACCATCCTGCTCGCCAACGCCGCGTGGCTCGACGGGACCCGGTCCCCCTTCAGCAGCCGGGCCGTCGGGGCCCTGGCGAAGGTCTCTCTGCTCTGCCTTCCCGCCTATACGGCGCTCTGCCTCTACTCATTGGGGCTGAGGATCCAGCAGTACGGGCTCTCGGTCGACCGTATCCACGCCGCGTTTCTGGTGGTCGTGACGGGCATCTGGGGCCTGGGCTACGCGGGGGCCGTCCTGCTGCGGCAGTGGCCGTCCGCAATCGGGCGCATCAACACCGCCTCGGCCCTCATCCTGTCCGTGCTCGTCGTTGCGATGAACTCCCCGCTCCTGGACCCCTACCGCCTGGCGGCGAACAACCAGGTGGACCGCCTGCTGGGCGGCCAGATCACCCCGGCGGACTTCGACTACCTCTACCTGCGCTTCAGCCTCGGACGCTACGGCAACTATGCCCTGACACGGCTGCGGGACGCCGCGCACCCACGAGCGGGCGCCATCCGGCGGCGCATCGAGGCCGCCATGAGGGTGGATCCCCTGGCACACTGGAGGGACGTGCGCAGCGGCACGGTCCCCGAGTCGCAAAGGCGCGACATCCTGCACAACGCCGCCGTCTACCCAGCCGGACGCAGGCTCCCCCCGGAACTGGTCGAGCGCCTGGTCCGGCTCTGGGAGGGGGACGACGGCGTACTGCGGTCCCTGCGCCGCAGCTCCGATGCGGTCTTTGTGTTCGAGGACGTCCTGACCGAGGGGGAAAACGGCGGGGAGGCCCTCCTGGTAATCCGGCCCGGAACCGGACTCGTCCTGGAGGTCGCCTCCGGGGAGCCGCGCGTCGCAGGCTTCTTTCAGGGCGGCTTTTCCCCGGAGGGTCTGTCCTCTCAGGACGTCTCCGTCGCGGAGCCGCAGTTCAGAGACGTGACGATCCGGGGGGACCGGTACCGCATCCTGCCCTGGCCGGGAAGCCAAACGGCAAGGTAGCCGGCAAGATAATGAAGCTCACTTTAATGAAGCTCACTCGAACCGTAGGGCGTCGATGGGCCTGAGCCGCGACGCCTTCCAGGCCGGATAGAGGCCGAAGAAGACCCCGACGACGCCGGAGAACCCCGCCGCCAGCGCGATGGCCCCGGGCGACACGGACGTGGGCCACGTCAAAAACTCCGTCACGCCCCACGACGCCGTCATCCCCAGGAGGATCCCCAGGACGCCGCCCAGCAGGGACAGCACCAGCGCCTCCAGCAGGAACTGCAGTCGGATGTCCCCGGCTCGGGCCCCTATCGCCATGCGGATCCCGATCTCGCGGGTCCGTTCCGTGACGGAGACCAGCATGATGTTCATGATGCCGATCCCCCCCACCAGCAGGGAGATGGAGGCCACGGCCCCGAGCAGTGCGGACATCACCCAGGCCGACTGCTGCAGGGACTCCACCATCTGGGTCATGTTCCAGATCTCGAAGTCGTCGTCCTTCCCCCTGCCGATTCGATGTCGCTGGCGCATCAGGGCCCGGATCTCCGCCATCCCCCCCTCCAGCATGCTGACGTCCCGGACCTGGATGAGGGCCATGTGCACGGCTTCGGCCAACGAGCTGCGCACCAAGCGCCGCTGCGCCGTGGTAATCGGCACCACCACCGTGTCGTCCTGGTCCTGCCCCATCGACCCACCGCCCTTCGGGGCCAGCACGCCCACGACCTCGAAGGGGATCTTGTTGATCCGGATGCTCTTGCCCAAGGGGTTCGCCAAGCCGAAGAGCTGTGCCGCGACCGTCTGGCCGATGACGCAGACCTTGGCCGCACTCCGCTCGTCCTCGTCGTCCAAAAGCCGCCCCAGGTAGATGCTGCGGTTGTCGACGTCGAAGAACGACGGCGTGGTGCCCGTCACGCGGGTCGGCCAGTTCTGGTTCTCGTAGATCAGCTGGGCCGAGAGGTTCACCAGGGGGGCCGCCCGGAGCACCGACCAGCACTCCTCCGTCACGGCCCTCACGTCGGAGAGCGTCAGGCGCGCGCCCCCGCTCTGACGCACGCCGCCCGAACGGGGCGCTCCCGGGCTCAGGATGAGCAGGTTGCTCCCCAGGCCGGAGACGAGGTCCTGCATCTGGACGGAGGCGCCATTCCCCACGGCGACCATCGCGATGACCGCCCCAACCCCGATGACCACGCCCAGCATCGTCAGAAGCGAGCGCGTCTTGTTCGCCAAGAGCGAGGACAGGGCGGTGCGCAGCGTCTCGAACATCCTCAATTCCCCCTTCCGGATGGCGTCTCGTCGGAGACCAGGCGACCGTCCTTGAAGTGCAGGACCCGCCGCGCATAGGCGGCGATGTCCGGCTCATGCGTCACCAGCACTACCGTCTTGCCCTCCCGGTTGACCTCGACGAGAAGATCCATGATCTCCTCGCTCGTCCGCGTGTCCAGGTTCCCCGTCGGCTCGTCGGCCAGGATCAGGGGCGCCCTGCCGACGAGGGCCCGCGCGATGGCGACGCGCTGCTGCTGGCCGCCGCTCATCTGATTGGGCCTGTGTCCCAGACGGGCGCCCAGCCCCACGCGCTCCAGGGCCTCGCGGGCCCGCTCGCTCCGTTCCCGCGAGGGGACCCCTGAATAGACGAGGGGGAGCGCGACGTTGTCCACGGCCGAGAGGCGCGGCAGCAGGTTGAAACCCTGGAACACGAAGCCCAGCTTCTCGTTGCGGACCTTCGCCAGCTCGTCGCCCGAGAGGCGCGCCACGTCCCGCCCGTCGAGGAGGTAGCGCCCCTGGGTCGGGGAGTCCAGGCAGCCCAGCATGTTCATCGTCGTGGACTTTCCCGACCCCGAGGGACCCATCACCGCCACGAACTCCCCGTGCGCCACCGAGAACGAGACGCCGTCCAGCGCGCGCAGCTCCACATCGCCGGTCCGGTAGACCTTGACGAGCCCCTCCACCTCGATCAGGGGACGTGCGGGCCTCTGCGAAACGGAATCCGGGACGCTCATCGGCCCGTCCTCACCACGACGGCCTCGCCCCCGGCCACGACGGCCGCCCCCCCGGCGGTGCTGAAGGAGACGGCCAGCTCCTGTCCCTCCTCGAGCTGCGAGTCCGAGACCTCCACCCACGTTCGGTCGCTGATCCCCTGTTCCCCGACGGGGACGCTGCCCACAATCTTTCCGTCCTCCACGACCCAGACTACGGGATCGTCCTCGTCGTCCGAACGGTTCCCATTTCTCCGCCGCATCGGGGGCAGCCCCATGATCGACCCCGTCGCCCTCTCCTCCTTCTCCGTCCCGGAGGGGGCGGAGAGGGCGGCGAGGACATCGCCCGGCGGCGTGAAGCGGAGCGCCGCGGCGGGCACCCGCAGCACGTCCTTCTTCTCCTCCGTGACGATGGTGACATTGGCCGTCATGCTGGGCTTCAGCTTCAGCTCCGAGTTGTCCACCCGGATAATCACCGTATAGGTGACGACGTTGGAGACGACCGTGGACTTCAGGCGCACCTGTGTCACCGTCCCCTCGAACGTCGTGTCCGGCCACGCATCGAACCGGCAGATCGCTTTCTGACCCTCTGCGATGCGCCCGATGTCCGCCTCGTCGACGCTGGCCTCGATCTGCATCCGGGTCAGGTCGCGGGCGATGGAGAAGAGCGTCGGCGTCTGGAGGCTGGCCGCCACGGTCTGCCCCACGTCCACCTTCCGCGCGATGACCACCCCGTCGACGGGCGAGACGATGCGCGCGTAGCCCAGGCTCGTCTCGGCCTGCTTCAGCGAGGCCTTGGCCTGCACGACCTGGGCGTTGTGCTCGGCCAGGGAGGCGCGGGCCAGGGAGAGCTTGGTCTCCGCGGAGTCCAGCTCGCTCCGCGCGATCAAGTTCCGCTCCCAGAGCTCCTTATTGCGCTTAAAGGTCCGGTCCGCGTCCGCAGCGGACGCCCTGGCGCTCGTCACGCGGGCCTGGGCAAGGGCCAAAGAGGCCCTCGCCTCGTCGACCCTCGACTGCAGCATGTCGGTCTCCAGCATGGCGACCAGCTGGCCCTTCGTGACCCGGCTGTTGTAGTCGACGTAGATCTCCTTGAGCGTCCCGGAGACCTGGGTTCCGACGTCCACCATCTCCACGGGATTGACGCTTCCGGTGGCGCTGACGGTCGCGGAGATGCTCCCGCGCGTCACGGGCTGGGTCCGGTAGACGTACTCCGCCCCACCGTCCCTGAAGTACCCGTACCAGACGCCCCAGGCGATTCCCGCCGCGGCGGCCCCAAACAGCAGCAACTTCAAAACCTTCATGAACGACCCCTCCGAATATCCGCGTCTGTACCGTCTTCTTCGGTAAAAGTATAGGGGGTGGGCTTCCAACGGACAACGTAAGGATACGTGGGGGGCAAATCGTAGAAATACGCACGTTCCAAGGCAGATTGAAAGTAGACGGGTTAAGAGAGAACAGATTGAAAGTGCGGGGTCGGGGCGAACGAGACGAGGGGGGCAGCCGCCTGCTTATGCGTCTAGCCGGCTTGGCCCTGCAGGGCATGGACCTCCTCGAGGGTGAGGCTGGCGGCCTCGGCGACCTTGGCGGGCTCCAGCCCCATCCGGAGCAGATTCCGCGCCGTCTCCGTCCGGGCTCTTGCCTCACCCTCGGCAAGCCCCTCGGCCTTGCCTTTAGCCTCGCCCTCAGCACGACCCTCAGCACGACCCTCAGCACGACCCTCAGCACGACCCTCAGTACGACCCTCAGCACGACCCTCGGCACGACCCTCGGCACGACCCTCGGCACGACCCTCAGCAAGTCCTTCGGCCCTTGCGGTACGGTGAATCGCTTCGTCGATCGTCAAATCGTCCATCATCGCCTTGTAGCTCAGAAGGTAGCGCAGACGCTCCTCCTCGCTC
>CAUPUB010000046.1:0-16649 GCA_963514535.1 uncultured Fretibacterium sp. | reverse complement strand
CGCCGTACCTTTCGCTCAAAGAGATATCCCTCAGATTGTTCATGGCGGAGAAGACGCCCGTCTTGCTAAACTTGGAGATGCCCGTCAGCATCACGAAGCGCAGGTACTCGTCGCACCCCTTCAGCACCGCGTAAAAGCCTCGCAGCACTCCACGCATCGCCTCCGCCTCATCAGGTACCCCAATCTTGTCCAAAATGGGCTTATCGTACTCGTCGATCAACACCACTACAGGACCTGACGCATCGTGCAGCCCGATCACGAGATCCTGCAGCACATCACCCGGAAAAGCGCTCTTGATCTGCAATCCCGCTCTTTCCGCACTCCTCGTCAGCGCCCTCATGAGCGAGGCCTCGAACTCCGCGACTCCCCGCGCCTCTATGGTGCTCATATCCAGCCGCAGCACCGGCACGGGGTGTTCCGCACGCTCCGCAACCCACGCCTCGGCGGCCAGTCCTTGGAACAGGTCGGCTTTGCCGCTGAACATCGCCTCGAGCGTCGAGAGCGTCAAAGACTTGCCGAAACGACGCGGACGGGACAGAAAGACCCGCGTATTTTCCTCCACAAGTTTCATCAAGTGCCGCGTCTTATCCACATAAAGCTTGCTCATGCTTCGCAGGCATTCGAAACTCTGGATTCCAATCGGAAGGCTCAAAAGCTTTGCGCTCATCATTGTCCCCCCTTCCTGAGTACTCCCGGCACACTTTTATGAGATTTCATGAGCTATTATACATTTTCTCCATCTCTGCCACATATCTCGCAATCATGCGTTCCTCCCCAAACAATTCCTCAACTCTCCGCCGTGCGGCGTCCCCCATACGGCGACGCCTACCGGAGTCGTCCCTCAGACACCGGATCGCGTCCGCCAGAGCTTCGACATCCCCAGGGGGAACCACCAATCCCGTAACTCCATTTGCGTTCACCCAGGATGTCCCTGTCCCCAGCTCCGTACTGACCACCGGCAGCCCTGCGGCCATCGCCTCCAGCATCGCGATGCCAAAGGCCTCTACCGGATAGAGCGACGGAAGGACAAAACAATCTGTCCGGCGAAAAAGTGCCGAGTAAACGCCATCGGGCTGAGGAGGGATTCGCCTCACCCTATCCGAAATTCCGTGTGCTTCGGTCATGCACTTCAAATCCGGCTCCAGAGGCCCAGAGCCCACTATCAGTGCCCCAACCGAAGGCCCCTCTCCATGCTCGAGAGAGGCCAGGGCCTCCAGAAGGGTTTCCACTCCTTTGTAATAGACAAGGCGCCCGGCAAAAAGCACCGTAAAGGCTCCCAGCCCCTCCACGAAGGACTCCGCAACCCTCAACGCCTCCTCCGTTGGGAAGGAAAAGCGTCCCGGATCGACACCGATGGGGATCACCGAGATGCTGCGTCCCAGCCGGGATAGTACACGAGAACTACGAACCAGGTTCGGGCTGGTGGTGCACAGGGTTCGGCAGCGCCGTAAAAACAAACGCATTACCACATCATAGTACGGCAGGAGCGTGCGTGGACGAAAGGCATCCCCATGGTAGGTCACGATCGTCCGCGGATGAGGCGGAGCCAGAAGGCAGGCGATCTCCCCCATAGGGTTAGGGGTATGGAAATGCACCATGTCGGCCCACGCGGAGAGCCGACGGTACTCCCGATAGCAACGCCAACCCAACGGCGCGCTTCCGACGCGCAAAAGCGGGCGAATCCGAACGACTCGGACCCCCTCCAACATCTCTTCCATATCCCGTTCGCCGAAGCACAAAACAACGACCTCGTGCCCGAGGGCGCTCATCCTCACCGCAAGCTGACGCAGCACCGTCTCGACCCCGCCGAGGTGAGGGAAGTAGGCCTTGCCGAACATCAGGATTTTCATGCCCGTTCCAGAACCACGCAGTGTAGCTGGCCAATGAGCTCATAGTCTTTCAGGACAAGCCCACAATCGGCAGCCAGCGCTTCAATTCCCGACCGGGTCTGGAAGTAGACCGGGCAGCCTTTGAGAGTCAGGCGGGCACGGCGCAGCCATGCACGGAACGTCCCTGCCCGCGGAAAAGTCGCGATGACCGTTCCTCGCGTCAAGCCCACTGCACGGCGCAGAAACGGCAACGGGGTGGCAATGTAGTCAAAAACCCCAACGATAAGGATCGTGTCGTACATCCGATCCAGATCCGTGGACATAAAATCTCCACGAATCAGCTCAAAGCGCCCCGAAAAATCCTCAAGGCGCAGCCGAGCCCTGTCGAGCATACGCTCCGAAAGGTCGACGCCCGTCACAAAACGCGCACCGTGCCGAAGCAGCGCCGCGGTATAAACGCCCGTTCCACAGCCCACATCCAGAACCTCAGGACTCGGCGTCTCCAGAGCGTGACGCAGCGCAAAGCGAAAACGGCCCTCCATATCCCCTCGCATCAGCTTGTTCAGTGTGCCACGGACCTTGCCTTCGCCGGCCGCGTAGATGCGGTCAAAGCGCTCCGCTTCCCGCGACCAATAGTGCTCAGAGTCCATAGTCATCCAGGATACCCCCAGCCGTCCCAAAGCGAAAGTCGGACAAAAGGCGCCTCAGTCGCGGCGCGGTGTGTTTCAAATTGACGTAATGGCGAAAACGTTTCAGAGGCGGCAGCTTCATCCGAGGCTGATCCGGATCGAGCTCCCAGGGATGGATATAGAAGACCGCCGGACGGCCCCGGGCATTGAGCCGACGAATCAGCCGCCGCGTCCACGCATAGGGAAACAGCCGAAAATATCCGCCGCCCGTCCCGGGCGTCATGGGCAGTTCGACCAGTCCATTGGGCAGACGGTGAGGGTCGGCTCGGAAGCCGGGCCAACCATAGTCCGGATGCCCGGACGAGGGGAAGACGGAGGCATCATAGCGCAATCCCCGGGAGGCCAGAACATCCAAAGCCCAGGAAGTCCGTTTCATAATTGTGAAGGAAGGTGCTCTATAGCCACTCAGGGCCTCCCGCGGCACGACTTCGGACACGGCCGCGATGGCCCGGTCGAGATCCGCCTCGAACTCTGCCCTGGTCATGCCCGTCAGTCTCTTATGGGCGTAACCGTGCAGGGCAATTTCGTGACCTGCAGCGCGAATACGCAGGATCAAACCCGGAAGCCGTTCTGCAATCCATCCCAAGACAAAAAAAGTGGCCTGGACACCAACGCAATCCAGAAGGCCAAGCAGGAGCTCAACCGGCCGTTCCAGCCGCAGCGGCATCGCATCCCAGGCCTCGCGAGGAAAGAGGGGTTCCATGTTGGCGACGCAAAACCAATCTTCCAGATCCACGGAAAAGACGTTTTGCACTACGGGCTGAGTCCAGCTCAAGGGTCAATCCTCCATGTAGGTTCCATCAAAACGCCCTTCTCTAAATTTCTGGCGTTCTTCAGCCGGATAATACTTGAGATAAGGCTCTCCACGAGCCGCCTCTCCGCGTCGTTGATACAGAAGCATCAGTTTGTTCAGCTCTTCGTACCTGGGCTGAGTGGCAAAACAACGTTCCAACAAACGGATGGCATCGTGCTGGTTGCGCTCCTCATCCCCCTCCAGTCGAGTACGAACATAGTTTTCTTTTGCGATGAGCTGTAAGAAGGCATCCCGCAGCAAAAAGGGCTGCCACACGCGCTCCCTCTCCTCCGAGGGACGAAACGAGATATGGAAATCATCATAGAAGTACTTTCCAAGGTAGGCTTGACACGAGTACACTTGGGCAAACAAAACCAGGCCCAAAGCCGTAACGGCCAAAGCTGCGCCACCCATGACAAGGCGAAGCGACCGTTTCAAGCGCAGCGAATGGGAGCCCGATCGGGATAGGAGCGCCAGCGCGAAAGGAAGGATAAAAGCGGTCTCGACGTGGTGAAAGGGGCGACTGAAGCAGGAGTCGACCGCAAGAATAGTTAGGGATGCAAAGATCCAGGGACGGACAAAACACGAGTCCTCCCCGGCATACCGCAGAGAAAGCCCAAGAGCATAGGCTAAAAGACAGGCGAGGAGAAGCACCCCCACAATTCCCGTCTCCGCCAGCCACTGGAGATACTCGTTATGGGCCCAATAGGTATAGCGGGGCGGAATTTCCGTCTTATCCCGATAGGCGGCCATGGCATCCAGATAGTGCCATTTGTAATTTCCCAGGCCGACACCGAGGACAGGAGCCGTCCTAATCATCTCCCAAGATATGTCCCAAATAACAAAACGCCCTTCCTTTTTTCGAGAGAGCGTCTCCGCAGAGAAAAGCTGGGACATGTCGCGGCGGGCGACGGAGAATATGCTCGGAGCAATGGAAAGGGCAAAGATAAGAAGCGAGCTCAGCAGCAACAACACCACAAGCATTTTTCCCAGGAGCTTGATGCTGGGACGGAAGGAAAAAAACAGTACGACCAACCCAAGCAGGCAGGCGGCAAAGGCCGAGCGCGCCGCGGCCCTCCACAGCCCCACGGCGTTGACAGCGATCAGGGCAAGGGTCAACGAGGAGAAAGTTCGTCCTTTCATACCTTTTTTCTGAGCATAAAACAAAAGCCAGAATCCCGCTGCAATGGCAAAAGCGAGGTAGGCTCCCAGAAGGTTATCCAACCCCGTATTTCCAACAAAACGTCCCGGATGTCTCGAAACGTCAAGGACAAAGGGAAAATGACCGTTCCAGGGTGAGACCTGGAGGAACCCCAGAAGGGTCGAAACCGCTCCCACAAGAGTAATGCCTTGCAGGATAAAGGGCAGGGCTCTATCTATAGGGAGGTTGCGCAGGACAAAGATGGCCGCCCCCATCGAGGCAAAAAAAAACCAGTTTCGCACCCACTCGTGCACGCTGCGCAGGGGGATAAAAAACGGCTGGAAAGCCAAAAACAGGGCTAAAGTCAACCAGGCGATCTCGAGGAAGGAGAGAGAGACACCGCACCGCCCGGTCATGTACAAAAAAGCACAGAAACCAAAGGCATAGGCGACAACGCCAAAGACCAGAGACCACTTGAATAAAAAAATGTAGGGATACCATGTAGGGCCATTGAAGACCAATACAGGCAAAGACAAAAGACACGAAGCCAAAATGACGGTTCCCCGGAAAGCCCAAGACGAAGGCATTTCAAAAATGTTTCGTCCCTCCATTGCCCTTTCCTCCAGGCTCCAGAAATTTAAAAGTAAAAAATAAGGAAGCGCCCCTCACAAAAGGCGCTCCCTGGGACAAAAGCCCCTGTTCTCCAGATAAACGTAATAACGTTTCTTGTCTAATTCTTCTTGCGGGCGACAAGGGCCATCGGAACAAAGAGCAGGGAGAGAGCCCCCAACGCCAGAGCGGAACAACCACCACCACTGCCACCCTTGCTGGAAGAACCAGCCCCCGTGGCATAGACAAATTTCACCTGACCTGTTGCCGGCTCAGCATCATAGGGCCCATTATCCTTAATGTCATAGGACATAGCCGCTGCAGCAGCCTGCACTCCAGCAGCAACGGAATTAAGCTGAACACGATCAAAATTCCCCGTGGAGACGTTCTTCAAAACAAGAGAAACCGCATTGACCTTAAACGTAAGAGCGTTTTTCCCCGCATCCAGCGCGACAGAAACCACTGCCGCCGTTGCCTCTCCAGTAAAAAGAGCGGAAATAGCCTTCACGTCGTTATCACTGACTTTCTCCACGGAAGTCACCCTACCGCCACCGACATTCATCCGCACCTCTGCCGTAGGAGGAACCACAACAGTCTCCGCCGCATAGGCCCCCCCTACCATTACCCCCAACACCATCAAAATCCCCATCAATTTCTTCATAGCATTGCCCCCATTCCCTAAGTGAAATACTTTAGCGTACATAATGCCACATCTTCATTAAAAGTCAAGAACCGCCCCCCAACTCAAAACCGCAGGCAAAATTTTAACGTGTGGTAAGGACAGGTTTTACACGCTTTCCGCTGCACCTGACGGGTGCAAAATGAGAGTTGGTTCAATCTATGCAGCAACGCACTTTATTCTTCATGAGGCTGTCTCAACCTGCGATTCGAGAACTGTTCCCCAGAGCCGAGACAGAGCGTTCGCGAAGAAGCGAATGTACTCGAGGCAGCGTAAAAGTCATGTACCCGCATTCCAGTTCATGATCGAGGCCGAAAGGAATTACCCGGATTCCCCTCACCGCCGCCTCCGCCGGCCACGTGCCGGAGGGTGTTGTGCTCCTTTTCTGCCGGCCCCCTCCGGCGTCTCCCCGCGGGACTCCGCGATCAGGTCGCGCAGCGTCGCGGCACGCTCGAAGTCCAGCCGCTCCACCGCCTCCCACATTGCGCGCTCCAGCTCCTTGACCGTGAGCTTCGGGGTCTCCGCATCGTCGTCCCTCCGATCGCCGCGCTCCGCGCCGTCCAGCGAGTAGGCCTCCAGCAGCTCCTGCGGCAGCAGGCTCTTGATCTCCTTCTCGATGTTGCGCGGCACGATTCCGTGCTTCGCGTTGAACGCCATCTGCTTCTCGCGGCGGCGTCCCGTCTCGTCCACCGCCCTGCGGATGCTCTCCGTCTCGGCGTCCGCGTAGAGGATGACCGTACTGTCCACGTTCCGGGCCGCGCGCCCCATGATCTGGATCAGCGACCGGTAGGAGCGCAGATACCCCTCCCGATCCGCGTCCAGGATGGCGACGAGCGTCACCTCCGGCAAATCCATGCCCTCGCGCAGCAGGTTGATCCCCACCAGGACCTGGACGTCCCCCTTGCGCAGGTCGCGGATCAGCTCCGCCCGCTCGAAGGTGTTCAGCTCCGAGTGGATGTAGCGCACCTTGAACTTCAGCTCCCGCAGATAGTCCGCCAGGTCCTCGGACGATCGCTTCGTCAGGGTGAGGACCAGCGCGCGCTCTCCCTTCTCCGACACCGTCCGCAGTCGCTCGATCAGGTCGTCGATCTGCCCCTTCGCGGGCAGGACCAGCACCTCCGGGTCCGGGATGCCCGTGGGGCGGATCACCTGCTCCACCACCTGCGCGGAGTGCTCCAGCTCATAGTCGCCCGGCGTGGCGGAGACGAAGACCGCCGTGTGCAGGCGCCCCTCGAACTCGTGCCACTCCAGCGGCCGGTTGTCCAGGCAGGAGGGCAGCCGGAAGCCGTTTTCCACCAGCACGGTCTTGCGGGCGCGGTCGCCGTTGAACATGCCCCGAACCTGCGGCAGCGTGATGTGGGACTCGTCCACGATCATCAGGAAGTCCTCGGGGAAGAAATCGACCAGCGTTCCGGGCGGGTCGCCGATATTGCGCCCGTCCAGGTAGACGGAGTAGTTCTCGATGCCCGAGCAGTACCCCACCTCGGTGAGCATCTCCAGGTCGTAGCGCGTGCGCATGCGGATGCGCTGGGCCTCCAGGAACTTCCCCTCGTTCGTGAAGCGCTCCTCCATCCGGGCCAGCTCCGCCTCGATCAGGGGCTTGGAGCGCTCGATGGCGTCCGTCTGGGTGACGTAGTGCTGCGCCGGGAAGATCGACGCCTCCGGCATCCGCTCCACCAGCTTGCCCGTCAGGGGGTTCACCAGGTCCACACGCTCTATTTCGTCGTCGAAGAAGGTGACGCGAATACAGTTCTCGTCGTAGGCAGGGAAGATCTCGATGGTGTCGCCCCGCACGCGGAACTTCCCCGCCTCCAGCACCGTGTCGTTGCGCTCGTAATAGTTCTCCAGCAGGTGCTGGAGAAAGGCGCGGTGCTCCCACCGGTCGCCCTCGGCGAAGGAGAAGATGGCGTTCTCGTAGTTCTCGCGCTTCCCCAATCCGTAGATGCAGGAGACGCTGGCGACAACCAGCACGTCGCGCCGCTCGATCAGCGCCTTGGTGGCGGCCAGCCTCAGCCGCTCGATACGGTCGTTGACGGAGGCGTCCTTTTCGATGTAGGTGTCGCTGGACGGGATGTAGGCCTCCGGCTGATAATAATCATAATAGCTGACGAAGTAGTGCACAGCGTTCTCCGGAAAGAACATCTTGAACTCGCTGTAGAGCTGCGCCGCCAGCGTCTTGTTGTGGGCCAGCACCAGCGTGGGACGGTTGACCGCGGCGACGACGTTGGCCATCGTGAAGGTCTTGCCGCTGCCCGTGACGCCCATCAGGGTCTGGAAACGGTCCCCCTGCCCGAGCCCCCTGGTCAGGGCTTCGATGGCCTCCGGCTGGTCACCCGAGGCAGGCCAGTCCGAGTGCAGGATGAAATTTTTTGAGAGCAAGGTTAGACGCCTCCAACACGAGAGATTCACACGAAAGATTCAAGGGGAGCGCCGAAGGAGTCAGCGCGTCCTCATTCACATCCCCATTCCGGAGAGGGCTCCCGCCGAACGTAGCTCCGCTCCCCACAGGCACAACGATGTTCCAGCCTCCCCCCTTTAAGTTTCCTATCCGCGGAAGTCGTTTGTCAAGGGTGTTTTCCCGCGGCATTGCCACGAGGCTCATCAATACGATATACTATTGAAGAGTTAATAAGACTGAAGAGTTATAGGATATCCAAAGCAGCAAAAAATCGGGGTCTCGGAAGGAGTGCAATCCATGGCAGAAAATTGGAAGGATACCCTTACGGAGAAACTCTGCGACGCTTTTCTGGAGCTCGAGACACGCCAGGAGGTCTATGACTTTCTAGAGGATGTCGCTACGATCGGGGAGATCAAGGCGTTATCCCAGCGGCTGGAGGTAGCCCGTCTGCTGAGCGAGAGGAAAACCTATCCCCAAATCGCCCAGCAGACGGGGGCGAGCACGGCCACGATCAGCCGGGTCAAAAAATTTCTGGAGTATGGGGCCGGGGGATACAAGATTGTCCTGGACCGAACCAAGGATGCATAATTCCAAATCATTCGTATGCTTCGTTTAAGCAGATGACCGCTCCTTCAGGACCGACAGGTCCTGGAGGGCGTGTCAGTCGCTCACCTTGGCTGCTTCGCAAACCTTCGGTCCGACGTACTTCTTTGTACGCCTGGTGAAGAATCTAAGCGATTCGCACGGCTCATTCTTCGCCGGCTCTCTGCTTATTGCCTACATAATGATTTGGAATTGGAATGAGCTCCGGGCGGCAGACAAAGGGCAGGCCAAAACGGGACAGGGGAGATTTTTCCTGCACCCTGCGCTCCCGTTTTGACTTGCCTCGCACCCCAGAGCCCGCCCGTGTGAAAACATGTGAAAAAACGGCCTCGACCTTTTCCTCCAGAACGTTCGGCGCGGAGGCCGCAGGATTCTTGTCCCTTCAGTCCCTGGAGAACCTTATGCTTCCCCTCGCCGCATCGACGCGGCAGCGCATCCCCAGGGGCAGCGTCGCCATCGGAAAATCATGCCCGGTCCGGATCCCTGCCAGGACGGGCTTCCCAAAACCGAAGAAGAAGTCGCGCATCAGGGCCTTCACGCCGTAGGCCGGCTCCGCCGCGTTCGGGCAGTCCGTAAAATCCCCGATCAGCACACCCGCCGCCTCCTCGAACTTCCCGGCGAGCCGCAGGTGGTGGAGCATCCGCGCCACGCGGGGGACGGTCTCCCCCACATCCTCGATCATCAGTATCTTTCCCCGTGCGTCCAGCGCATAGGGCGTCCCCAGGAGCGAGGTCAGCAGCGCCAGGTTGCCCCCGGCGAGACGCCCCTCGGCGGCGCCCCCGCAAACTTCCTCGACTGCGCTTCCCTCGGGGTTGTGAAACTCCATCTCGGAACCGGGCTCCATCGACAGCGCCGCGTCGAGGCTCGCACGCGAGAACGCGTCGAAGTCCCGGAGCATGTTCGATTTCACCATGGGGCCGTGAAAGGTTATCAGCTCCGCCCTTTGATTGAACAGAACGTGGAAGGGCGTGATGTCGCTGTAACCGACGAAGATCTTAGGGTTGGCCCGAACCGTATCCAGGTCCAGATGCTCCAGCACGCGGCAGGCGGAGTTTCCGCCCCGGAGGCAGAAGACCGCCTTCACGCCAGGGTCGGCGAAGGCCGCGTTCAGGTCGTCCGCACGCGCCTCCGGTTCCCCGGCCTCATAGCCGTGCAGCACCGCGGAGACGAGCCCGCTCATGCGCACCTCGTACCCGCGCCCTTCGAAGTACCGCCGGCATGCCGCGGCCTCCTCCGCCGAGACCGGGGAGGAGGGTGCCAGAAGGGCGACCGTATCGCCCTCCCGCAGCCTCTCGGGATAGATCATCGACATCCTCCTTCGCGCTCTCGCGGCTCAGAACATCAGGTTGGTGATGAGAACGGCAGCCAGCATCCCGGCGAGATCGGCGAGGAGCCCGCAGGGCAGTGCGTGGCGCGTCCTGCGGATACCGACGGCCCCAAAGTAGACGGCCAGGACGTAGAACGTCGTATCCGTCGCCCCGGACATGATCGAGGCCATGCGTCCGATCAGGGAATCCGGGCCGTGAACCTTGAACAGCTCGTTCATGATGCCATTGGCCCCGCCGCCGGAGAGGGGACGCATGATTGCCATGGGCAGGACCTCCGCCGGCATACCGATCAGCTCCGTGAGGGGCGCCAGCAGCTTCGCGAGATACCCCATGGCCCCGGAGGCACGGAACACGCCAATAGCGACCAGCATCGCCACGAGGAAAGGGATGATACGGACGCCCGTGTAGAAACCCTCCCTGGCGCCCTCCGTAAAGACCTCGTAGACCTTGACCTTCTTAACAACACCGTAGGTGCAGATAACCAGGATAATGACGGGGATAGCGTACAGCGAGACATCGTTGACGAAGTTGACGAACATGTCCCTTCCCCCCTACTCGGCGCCCGCCGCAGAATTTGAGAACGCCTCGTCGAAAATTTTGTCCGGCTTGGTCACCCGGAAGCGCCGCATCCGGGACATCGTCCTGGCGGCGATCACCGCCACGATCGTGGAGACGAGGGTGGCTACGATTGTAGGACCGATGATGCCGACGGCATCGGAGGACCCGGCCGCCACTCGATAGGCGATCGTCGTCGCGGGGATCAGCGTCACCGAGGAGGTGTTGATCGCCAGGAACGTGCACATGGAGTCCGTCGCGGTGTCCTCGGTGGTGTTGAGCTCCTGGAGGTCCTGCATAGCCCGAATGCCGAAGGGCGTCGCCGCATTCCCCAGCCCAAAGACATTGGCCGCCAGGTTCATCAGGATGGAGCCCATGGCCGGATGGTCGGGCGGGACGTCCGGGAACAGGCGCACCATCAGGGGCTTGAGCATGAGGGCCAGCTTTCGCACCAAGCCGGCGGCCTCCGCTATCTTCATCATGCCCAGCCACAGGGTCATCACCCCGATCAGGCCGATGGAGAGCTCCACCCCCGTGTTGGCGCTGTTAATAGCCGCGTCCGTAATGGCCTTGACGTTACCGGTCGCGATCCCAACCACGATGCCGATGAACAGCAAACCGAACCAGATGATATTGATCATGCCGCCGCCTCCTTTAAAAATTCCGCGGCACAGCGGACCTGCTGCACGCGGACACATATAAAACATTTTATTATTCTATCATTGTTCCAGATCACATCGTAAAATTCCTTTATTTTACAACTCCCGCACGTTCTGTATTTCCACCCATTCAAAATTCTTAGGCGGCAACTATGCTTTATCGTGAGTGGGGTTGTCCGATTGGCCGACTGGACTCTGGAACGCTCGATCCGGCGACTCAATCCAGCAATTCCGATATCGATATATTGTTTCCAGAATGGAACAGGAAGGAGCGATTTGCCGTGCCCGATTTTCCCAACCCGTTTCCAGGTAACGTCGACCGAAAGATCAACAAGGAGGAACTGGTCCAGGCCCTGCGCGTCGACATCGCCGGGGAGCTCGAGGCCATGTTTCTCTACGACGCTCACGCCCAGGCGACCGACGATCCCCTGGTGCGCAAGGTCCTGATGGACATCCGGGACGAGGAAAAGGCCCACGTTGGCGAGCTGATGACCCTGCTGCGCTACCTGGAGCCCAACTGGTCGGAGTTCCTCGCCGAGGGGGAGGGGGAGGTCCTCGAGGTCATGGAGGAACTTGGCATCGTGCCCCCTAAGCAGGATACTGCTCCCGGGGAGACCGTCGGCAGCCTCATCGAGAAGTAGCGGCCGATCCGAGCAGCCGATCCGAAAGAGTAAGGAGGCATAGTTCATGGAAGATTATCTTGGGAGAGCCGCCTCTCCCCTTTCCGAAGAGCTCTGGAAGCGCCTGGACGAGGCCGTCGTCGAGACGGCGAGGGAGATCCTGACGGCACGGAGGTTCCTGCCGCTGTACGGCCCGCTGGGCCCCGGGGTACAGGTGGCGCCGACCGACAGCCCGGTCCGCGAGGAGAGAAGCGAGAACGGCTTCACCTTTTCGCCGAGGCGTTCTTTCGTCGAGGTGCCGCAACTCTCCGAGGACCTCTGGCTCCTGTGGCGCGACCTCGAGGCGGCCGAGCGGGAGGGACAGCCGGTCGACCTCTCCCCCGCGCTCATAGCGGCGCAGGCCCTCTGCCGCCGCGAGGACTACATGGTCTTTTATGGGGTCAAGTCCCTGGGCGTGGACGGACTGCTCACCGTCCCCGGCGTCAACAAGCTCAAGCGCGGCAACTGGGGGACGGGCGAGGGAGCCTTCATCGACATCGTCACCGGGGTCTCAGCCTTGCAGCAGAGGGGGCGCATGAGCCGCCACACCCTGGTTGTCAGCCCGGACCTGTTCGTCCAGCTCCATCATATCCAGCAAGGCATGGGGCTCATGGAGATCGAACGCGTTCGCCAACTTCTGGAGGGGCGTATCTTCCAGGCCACGGTGCTCCAGCCCGGAACCGCCCTGTTGCTCTGCGCCCAGCCGCAGTACATGGACCTGCTGGTCGGACAGGACATCCGGACGGCCTACACAGAACAAGTGGAGCTGAACCACCACCTCCGCATCCTGGAGACGGCGCTCCCCCGTATCAAGTATCCCGATGCCGTGGTGGTCTATCAGTCCGAATAACCAAATCCGGCCATTTGAATACGGTCGGCACTCAGGGTGTGGCGGGGAACCCCGTCACGCCCTAAACCTAAGGAAACGTTGATTTAATCGAGGTAGCCTTATCATGAATCACATCCTGGTGAGGGGTCAAAAAATAAGGATAGGAGTTACAGGCATAATAAAAACAGGCTGGAATGCAAAAGCAGATAAATCTCAACAAGGCGGACCACATTGTAGGATATGAAACGGATATGAAACCACCGATAAAATCAGGGCATATTAATGTAGGTCCGGATGGAAATATTTTTGGAGGCTCACATTAAAATGGGAAAAATCCGTCTCAATGAATTGAATAAGGCTTTGCGCCAATGTGGTATAGGGCTTGATCTCGACGAAATTGACAATACACCCTGTTTTGAAGTATACCATGTTCATAATTGGAATCACGGTTATGATGGCTTTTATGGAATAAAGGTGTATGAAGATGGAAGCTACGATGACGGCACTGCAGATTTCCATGGAACAAGACGGCAGTTTTATAAGGATATGCAAGAAACGATCAACTTTCTGCTTGAATATTTCCGTTTCAAGGATATTCAAGAGTTGATTATAGCACCATGTTACCGATACAGCCCGTTTTCATCCGATGATGTGGAGCATAATGATATTTACGAGGAAATTTATGCTTTTTTGCAAAAAAACAATGTTCGAAAGAATGAGCGTTCCGGTATAAAAACAAACATCGAAGACGACATTGGGCCGCTGGAGATGATCGTAGAGGGAGCTTTCAGAGGAATTTCGGATTTATGTTTATTTGCGCCGACTCATAAGATGCTTATCGCTCCGCATCATCATTTTGGTTTTACGTTTTTTACTCGACAAAAATCGCTTGAGATAGAAGCAATCACCGAATTATTGAGTGGCTATTTGGATTTGGTTTTAGATTTGCATCCTTAATTATCAAGGAGACAATCATGGAACAATTATTGAAATTTCTTAACATGCTCGAGGAAAAAAGTATTTACTATCGGCTTAACAAGGTTCGATCAGTAGGTGTAATGGTAGAAATAGCAATTCCTGGAGAACGTTGGGAAGTCGAGTTTGAAGATGACGGCTCTATAGAGATTGAAAAATTTAAAGGTGATGGAGAGATCTTTACGTGTAAAGATCTTAATCAATGTGAAGAACTTGACAAACTGTTTGATGAATGTTCCGACTAAAATTGACTAAGTGATTCTCAGCAATTCCGGGAATCGGTATCTAAAACGACATAACGTAATAGACCGGGGAGGGGACGCACTATATTCTGACTTGCATTTTTTGCACGCTGCTCTTCTGTATCGGAAAGTGGCGCAGTCCATATTTTTGATGTTCCTTCCGAATACTTCATTATCGAAGCCTCTCCTGTTACGCTGCCAACGCGTTTGCATTGACCTGCTCGATGACCCTCCGGATGCCCATCCAGACAGTCGGATCCGCGAAGACCTCCACGATGCTGCCCCGATCGGTAAACGGCGTCTCCTGCAGCACGGACAGGTCCTTCATCATCCCGTTGTGGACGATGTATTCTACGATCTGATTGACGAAATAGATCTGTCGGCCATCAAGGTGCGTATCGTTCAAAAACTCGGCAAATGCAGCCTTGGCTGCGTTCATGTCGAGGCCGACGATTTCCCGCACGAACTCGCCCAAAGGCTTGGTTCCGTACTCCGCCTCATACTCCTGCTTCGTGCCGACCTCGCTCCAGAGAATTTCCTCCAGCACCTTCACATCCGCTCCGGTCAGCGGGACATTGCTTTTCAGCTTGGCGATCGCTTCGTTATCCTGATGCTGGCGGACAAAATACTCGGCCTTGGCCTTGTAGTTCTTCAGGTCATCATTTTCCAGCTCGGACTCTTTCCAGTCGACCGAAAGGATCTCGTCATCGAAATCCGTGTCGTAAATGATTTTGCCGACAGGAATATACTTCATCAGGTCGCGCAGGCCCTTTCGGATATGTTCAAATTCGTCGATACCGGCATGGTCCAGATAATCCGTGTGAAGGATCTTGTCGATCAGCTCCGCCTGCATCATGATTTCCGGTATATTGGCCACGCCGGCCACGGCAGAGACCTTCTTCAGAAGGTCGTGTCTAGCACGGCTGTATTTCTTTCCCGCCAGATAGGCCAGCTCAATCCCGTACATCAGCGCATCGAAGCGGAGCGCTTTCGCGTCGTCGTCTTCCGGCTCGATCAGCGGAGCCAGTTCTTCCCGGACCATGAGCGTATCCTCATAGGTCAGCGCTTGATAATTCTCCGAGGCGGCATATCGATCCACGTATCTCAGATGCTGCCGGACCGCAAAGTTTTCCCGGTTCAGTTCCCGAACCTTCCCGGTCATATGCTCCACCAGAGCACTACGATAGGCGATCAGCCGTTCCGTCTGATACTGCAGGTCCTGGAGCTTATAGGCAATCTCAAACTGAAGCCCGAAAAGAGCACCCTGGAGGGCGATCCTGTTCGCCGTGGGTTTCCCTTTGTTCATGCGGAAGAACTCGAAGTTTCCGCAGAAATCAAAAATGTAGAACTTGTCTTTATCGACGCCGTCGATCAGTCCGGGGCAACGGCGTGTGCCGCGTCCGATCATCTGCCAGAACTTGGCCTTGCTCATGACCTTCTTGAAGAAGACCAGGTTCAACACCTCCGGCACGTCGATGCCGGTGTCCAGCATGTCCACGGAAATGGCGATCTGCGGCAGCTTCTTCGGGTCGGAGAATTCGTCGATGGCGCTCTGGGCGTAGGTCATATAATTGTCGATGACCCTGGCACAACCGTCCAGGTGCGGATACTCCTTTCCGAACACCTCCAGAATCTTCTCCGCATGGGTATGGTTCCTGGCAAAGATGATGGTCTTGCCCATTTTGCCGCCATAGTCGATTTTCAAACCATGGGTCATGAGGATATGCAGGACCTCGCGAATCGTATCCTCATTGAAGATCCACTCGTTCAACGCGGACGACGCGATGCTTTCCGGCAGCTCACCGTTTTCATCCTCAAAGGTACCCTCATAGATTTCCTTATCTTCATCGGACAGATCATCGTAGACGATGCCCTCCTGGATGAATTTCAGTTTCGTTTCCACGGACAGGAAATCCACCAGGTATCCGTCCTGAACAGCCTGTGCCAGCTCGTAGCCATAGGTTGGGACGCCGCTTTCCAACTCGAAAACGGCATAGGTGTTTTTGTCGATCTCGTCCTTCGGTGTGGCGGTCAGGCCCACCAAGGGGGCATCGAAATAGTTGAAGATGTCCTTATATTTGTTATAAATCGACCGGTGCGCCTCGTCACAGATCACCAGATCGAAATGACCGCAGGAGAACAGCTTGCCCTCCTCGTCCCGTACGGAATCGATGCAGTTCATCATCGTCTGATAGGTGGAGAACACACCGTGTGCGGCATAGTTGTCCTTCTCCTCACAGAGGTTCGTAACGGACAGATCCGGCAGGAGATTCACAAAGTTCCGCCTGGCCTGGGTGACCAGGGAATTGCGGTCAGCCAGGAACAGGACGTTCTTGATCCAGCCCTGTTCCAACAGCACCTTGACCAGCGCAATGACGGTCCGTGTCTTGCCCGATCCGGTGGCCATAACCAGCAGCGCCTTGCGGCGGTTCTTCTGCCCGAAGCTGTCACACACCGCTTTGACGGCGGCTTCCTGATAGTAACGGCCCGCGATGGCCTTGTCCACGACGACGTTTTTCAGGCCGGCGCGCATACGCTGGAGGTTGAACAGCTTCTCCAGATCCCGTTTGGAATGGAAGGCTGCGACCTTACGCTCCGGATACCGGTTATCCACGATCCGGGTGTCGAAACCGTTGGTCAGGAACACCACCGGACGGCGGC
>CAUPUB010000045.1:0-17556 GCA_963514535.1 uncultured Fretibacterium sp. | reverse complement strand
GGCGGGGTGGATGGAGCGGGGCGTGATGATGCTGGATCCCTCCTCGGTCTGGATCGGCCCGGACGTGGAGCTGGCGCCCGGCGTCCGCATCGCGCCGAACGTCCAGATCTGGGGTCGTACCCGGATCGGGAGCGGGAGCTCCATTGGCCCCGGCTGCATTTTGACCGACGCCCTCCTGGGATGCGACGTCGTCCTTACCGCGAACGTGATCGTGGAGGCAAGCGAGCTGTGCGACGGCGCCAAGGCGGGACCGTTCGCCTATATCCGGGAGGGGTCCTGCCTTGAGGAGTGCTCCTTTGCCGGAAAGTTCGTGGAGCTGAAGAGGACGACGGTAGGCAAAAACAGCAAGGTGCCGCATCTCACCTACCTGGGCGACGCGCGTTTGGGGAAGCACGTCAATATCGGGGCTGGGACCATCACGTGTAATTACGACGGCCGTGACAAGCATCCCACGACGATCGGCGATCGCTGTTTTGTTGGGTCGGATACGATGTTCGTTGCCCCGGCGGAGATGGGGGACGACGCCTCGACCGCCGCGGGATCGGTCATCACGAACCCCATCCCGGATGGCGCCCTGGGGGTGGGGCGGGCCAGACAGCGCAATATCGAGGGATGGGCGCTTCGCAGGAACCAACCAGGACGACGGGGAGGCTGATAATCATGTCGGGAGTGAAGGATCTCAAAATTTTTTCGGGGACAGCGCATCCGGATTTCGCCAAGCGCATCTGCAGCGAGCTGGGGGTGCGGCTTTCGGCGGCCCGCCATTATCGTTTTTCGGATGGGGAGATTGGGCTCTCCATCGACGAGAGTGTCCGGGGGGCCGATGTCTTTGTCATCCAGCCGACATCCTCTCCGACGAACGACAACCTGTTTGAGCTTCTGATTATGATCGACGCCTTCAGGAGGGCCTCCGCCAGCCGCATCAACGTGGTGACCCCCTACTTCGGGTACGCGAGGCAGGACCGCAAGAGCAAGCCGCGTGAGCCGATCACCGCGAAGCTCGTCGCCAACCTCCTGACCCACAGCGGCGCGGACCGCGTGATCACGGCGGACCTCCACGCGGGACAGATCCAGGGATTTTTCGACATCCCCGTGGACCATCTGACGGGGATGCCCCTCCTTGCGTCCCACTTCAAGGAGAGGTTGGAGCCCGAGCTCCAGCGCGGGGAGGTCGTCGTGGTCTCGCCCGATGTCGGCGGCGTGGTGCGAGCACGGCGTTTTGCCGTCATGCTCAATACGGACCTGGCCATCGTCGATAAAAGGCGTTCCTACGAGGTCGCGAACTACTGCGAGGTCATGGACATCATCGGCGAGGTGCGGGGGAAGACGGCGATCCTGGTTGACGATATCATCGACACGGCGGGTACGATCTGCAATGCGGCCGCGGGGTTGAAGGAACGTGGATGCCGGACGGTGTACGCCTGTGCGACGCACTCGGTGCTCTCCGGGCCCGCGATGGATCGCATCGCCAAGTCCGAGATCGAGAAGCTGGTCTTTTCGGATACGATCCCCATCCCGGAATCCAAGCGTTCGGAAAAAGTCCAGCAGCTTTCCATCGCGCCCCTGTTTGCGGAGGCCATCCTGAGGGTCCACAGCGACCGATCTGTGAGCAGCCTGTTCGATAAATAAAATAATAGGGAAACATTAGCGCTGTTCCCCCGTGGGTTAAAGACCTGCGGGGGCGGTAATATAAAAGCATCAAGATCAACATCAAGAGGAGTTGTCGAGAATGTCTGAGCGAGTAACGTTAGTGATGGAGCCCAGAGAGAAGAGCAGCAAGGGGGAGAACAGGAGGCTGCGCAAGGCCGGGTGGACGCCCTGCGTCTTCTACGGTCCCGAGGTCGCGGAGCCCGTTTTGGGAAAGATCGCCTCGAAGAGCCTGGAGCGTCTGCTTGCGAGCGGGCGCTGGGAGGCCATGCGCCTGACGGTGAAGCTTCCCTCCGGCGCGGAGGAGATGTGCATCGTCCGGGAGGCGCAGCGCGACCCCCTGACGGATAAGCCCGTCCACATCGATTTCCTTCGCCTGCTCCAGGGGCGCAAGATCTCGGTCAAGGTCCCCGTTACGGTCCATGGGCGCGAGGCGTCCCCGGGGCTCAAGGATGGCGGCGTGCTGGAGAGCGTGCACGAGCTCGAGATCGAAAGCCTTCCGATGAACATTCCGGAGAGCATCGTCGTGGACGTCTCGGAGCTGAAACTTGGGGACTCCCTGCACGTTCGGGACCTCTCGTTGGGGGAGGACGTGACGCTGCTGGCGGAGCCGGACGAGGTCGTGGCCATCATCGTGGTTCCGAGAGGCGTGGAGGAGTCCACCGTCGAGGAGGAGCCCGCCGAGGTGGAGGTTGTGGCCAAGGGCAAGGCGGCCAAGTCCGAGGAGGAGCAGGGCAACTAGGGAAACGCTGATTTAATCCATGAAGCACCCCGGTGGTACCCCAGCTTGCTTGTTGATGGGCAGAACTTGCCGGGGCCGCCGCTATCGGGATAGCGGCGTGGGGGCTTGGGGGCGAAGCCCCCATGTTAAATTTTAGGGAAGCGCTGGAGATTTTTGCCCATAGATGTTTTGCATACTCCTCTTTGGAAAAATATGCGTTTTTGTTTTAATCAGCGCTTCCCTAGACCGCTGACATTCGCCAAAGGGGGTGTCGGTGTGAAGCTGATTGCAGGGCTGGGGAACCCGGGGCAGGAGTACGCCTTCACCCGGCACAACATGGGCTGGCTTGCCGTAGATCACCTGGTGCTGCGCGGCGGCCTGGGGAAACCCCAGCTGAAGTTCCGGGGCGAGTTCTGGAGTATGCAGGACTGCATCCTGCTGAAGCCTCTGACCTTCATGAACCTGAGCGGGGCGGCGGTACGGGATGCCTTCGACTTTTATAAACTGACGCCTGCCGATGTGCTGGTGATCTACGACGATCTGGCGCTCCCCTACGGGCAGCTTCGACTGCGCGCTTCGGGCAGTGCGGGAGGGCACAACGGGTTGGCCTCGATCATCTCCGTGCTGGGGACCCTCGAGGTTCCGCGCCTGCGCATCGGTTTGGGGGACGCTCCCGGAAGCAGGGTTGGCCGGGTGCTGGGGCATCTGACGAAGGCGGAGACGGAGGCCCTGCCCGCCGTCCTCGACGACGTCGAGAGGGCGGTGGACGCCTGGCTTCACCTGGACATACAGCGTGCGATGAGCCGGGTGAATGCCCCGAGGGGCGAGTCGCGGGAGTAGGGCACGAGGTGGAAAACGGAATGGAATGGTGAACCGGAGGGGGATGGCGTTGTGCCGTCCCCTCCTTCTTTATATGTCCGACCTTTGTATGCCCGACATCGGCCCCGCTCGCCTGCGCGGCCTGCCAGGGAAGGCAGGGCGAAATAGGCGAAACCTGAGAGGCTTGAACGGGAGAACGCCGATATAATGAATGGGAGCGGTGAGTGAGAACGGATAGTTTTCATCAGTTTATCCCGAGAGGAGGGATTCCTTTGCAGACGCAGGTTTGGTCCGGTACCAACTGGCCCCTGATCGTGGGGCTGATCCTGGGCAGCGCCGCCCTGGCCGTGTTGGGCGATGTCCTGGGCTTCAAGTACGGAAAACAGCGTATCTCCGTATTCGGTCTGCGTCCCAGATACACCAGCCGCCTGATCACGGCCGTTACGGGGGCGATCATCTCCATCGTCATCCTGACGGTCCTCTCCCTGTTCTCTCAGGATGTCCGCACGGCCCTGTTCAGCATGCAGTACATCCAGCAGCAGCTGATGGATCTGCGCGTGCAGCTGCAGAGTAGTCAGAGCAATGCGGATCAGGCAATGGAGGACCTCTCCCTCGCCCGCAGCAGCCTGGCGGACCAGCAGGGCCTGTTGCAGACGACCACGGTCAGCCTTGACCTGGCCCGCTTCGACCTTGAGTCCCTTCGCAACGACAAACTGGTCCTGGAGAATGAGAAGAACGAGCTTGGGGCTGAGGTTGCGTCCATGAGGGAGGAGTCCGAGGAGCTGAAGCGCGCCCTGAGCTCCATGCGCAGCGAGGCCATTGCAATTCACGCCAATGTCCTTCTGGCACAGCAGGCCGTACTCCCTAATAGTTCTGCCGCCCAGGTGAGCGAGGACCTCCAGGCCCTCTCAAAGAACGTTCGGCGCTCCGTCCTCTCCGGGCTTTCGGAAAAACTGAGCCAGGGGATGCGGGACCTGACGATCGCTTTCGATCCGGACGAGGAGGCCGAGGTGGTCGAGCGCTTGACGAACTTTCCCGAGCGCTCCTACGTCAGGGCCCTGTCCACGGAAAATGTCGCTCTGGGGGAGCCGGTCAGGGTCCGGCTCGAGATGGGGACGAGCTATCGAATTTATACCGCCGGGGAGCCGGTCTACCGTAAGCTGATCCATGCCCAGCGTCCCGACTTCGACGCCGAGGAGGCCCTTCATCTGTTTTTGCGCGAGCTCAAGCTCAAGGCCACCCGCGATGGGGTTTTCCCCGATCCCGCCACGAACAGCGTGGGGACCGTGGAGGGGGTCACCTTTTTCGATATCGTGGAGAGCTTGAAGGACGTCCGTTCGCCCGTGATCGTCAGCGCTCTGGCCTCCCATGATATCTACACGGAGGGACCGGTCGACATCCGGTTTGTGCTGGAGGAGTAAAGCCGTTCGCCCAGCGGCGAGGGGAGAGGACGAGAGGGGAGAGAACTAGGGGACATAACACCAAAGAACGGAGGGTGTAAGGCCCTTTAGCCGCGAGTTCCGCGGTGTTAGCCTGTGGAGAGGAGTGGCTCTGACATGCACGGTACTGTGCATGTGAAACCGTCCTCAGTGAAGCAGGAAGTCAGCTCTAAAAATACCTATGAGTAGATTTAGATAGGTCTGACAGAACGGAGAGAAGATGAGGGACGAATATGTTTTTTTCGACAGCAAATACGCGGTTACGGCCCCGGAGCTCCAGGACCTGTACCGGTACACGGGGTGGGGGCGCAGCCGGTCCGTCGAGGGAATCCAGGCGATGCTCGACGGGACCAGCATCTGCTTTTCCGCCCGTCATCAGGATAAATTGGTCGGCTTCTGCCGTATGATTACGGATTTCGTCTACAGGGCTACCCTCTGGGATGTCATCGTGCACCCCGCGCATCAGGGTAGGGGACTGGGGAGCTCCCTGGTGGACTACGCACTGAACCACCCCGCCATCCGCGGCATCCCCATGATCCTGACCTACACCAGTGAGTGGGAGTCCTTCATGGAGTCCCGCGGATTCGAGCCCCGCAGGGGGGCAATGCTGCTGCTGCGCTGTCCCATAGAATATTCCTGATAGAATATTTTTTGAGTCAGAATATTTTTGAGCCCGAAAGGACGGATGCCCTCTTGAACGAGCCGAAGACCTGTGTGATCGTCTACACCGACGGCGGCGCGTCGCCGAACCCCGGACTGGGAGGCTGGGGTGCCGTCCTCGTCTCGCCCGGACACGGCGGTCTGGAACGCGAGCTCTATGGGGCCGAGCCGGACACGACGAACAACCGGATGGAGCTCACGGCCGCGATCCAGGCGCTCAGGGCTCTGAAGTACCCCTGCCGGGTGGAGCTGCACACGGACTCCACGTACCTGCGCAACGCCTTCGAGAAGGGCTGGCTGGAGCGGTGGCGCAGGAACGGCTGGCGCACGTCGGGGAAGCAGGCGGTGCTGAACCGGGACCTCTGGGAGGAGCTCTGGGAGCTCTCCAGGACTCACTCCATACATTGGCACTGGGTGAAGGGGCACGCCGACGACGAGCGCAACAACCGCTGCGATGCCCTGGTGCAGCGGGCGAAGGAGGAATTCCTCTCGGGGATGTCGCCTGCCGCCCCGGCCTGAGCTCGAGCCCGTTTTGCTTCATGCCTGTATTTCATGCTTGTATTCCATGACTGGAGGAATCTCGTCGCCTGTGTGCTTTGTCCGCTACTGCCTCGGACTCCTGCTCCACGCGCTCTGGCCCGTGGCGTGTCCCGTCTGCGGGCGGTTGGGACAGGTGCTGTGCGGGGAGTGTCTGAGCTCCCTTTTGACCCGGCAGATTCCCCGCTGCCTGTCGTGTGGGGGCCCCGCCCCCTGCGCCGACCATCCCCGGAGCGCCCTGATCCTTCCGGGGGCGGTCTATGGGGGAGTCGTCAGGGAGATTATCCACCGCTTGAAGTACGGACGAACCCGCGCCCTGGGGCCGATCCTCGGCCGCGGGCTCGCGGGGCTCCATCCTCGACCCTTTCTGGACGTCCTGATTCCTGTCCCGCTTCATCTCCGAAGCCCGAGGGGCTATAATCAGGCTGAGGGGATTGCTCTGGGGCTGGGGCGCGCGTGGGGGATCCCGGTCCGCAGCCTTGTGCGGTGGTCGTGTGACGTCCCCACCCGCACGCGGCTGAGCCGGACGGAACGGAGGGAACTGCGCGTGGAGGACTTCGTCGTCGCTCCCGACGTGCGCGGGTTGAGGGTCGGGCTTGTGGACGACGTCTGCACGACGGGGACCACGCTGTCGCGGCTCGCCTCGGCCTGTACCGCGGCGGGGGCGAGGGTGGAGGCCGCCTTCGTCTTGGCGCACGTTCCGGGATGATTTCCCTAAGGAAATGCTGATTTAATCCATGAAGCCTCCCGGTGGTACCCCAGCTTGCCTGTTTTGAGGGAGACACTTGCCGGGGCCGCCGCTATCAGGATAGCGGCGTGGGGGCTTGGGGGCAAAGCCCCCATATTAAAATTTTAGGGAAGCGCTGGAGATTTTTGCCTATAGATGTTTTGCATATTTATCCTGTGGAAAATATGCGTTTTTGTTTTAATCAGCGCTTCCCTAAAGCACGGGGACGAATGCTCCGATATTAAGAGTTAGGATTGGATTTTGTTGTCGTCTGTATGGGTGCGGTATACTTGCGCCGAATGGCAACAATCTGTATGAGCGAACGGCACAGCATTTTTGGCCTTAAGGGGCCGAAAAGGGCTGGCCGCCTGCAGGGAGGGGGAGTGTTGCTTATGATCGGAAAAGTATCCAGTCACTATGGACCGGAAGCTTCGGGTAGGAGCAGGTCGAAGAAAGGGTGTCACGCGGACGGTCTTTCCGGAGGGAACGACCGGGCGGACTTCAGCCCCTTCGCGGTGGAGCTGGCCCGGTTCGGGGCTGAGCTGAAGAACGTCCCCGACGTGCGGCAGGACGTCGTTGATCGTCTCCAGGCCCAGGTGGCGGCGGGCGAGTACGTCCCCCAGCTCGAGCAGGTGGCCCGGAGCCTGGTCCTGTCCGGGCTTCTGGAGCTCCAATAGTTACGGTAGACGGACGTGCGCGACCAGGTCAAGGCGCTCATCGATGCGGTCCAGGACGAGGCGGATGCCATAGACGACCTCATCGATGTCGTCCAGGAACAGCGTGAGGCCCTCAAGGACGATAGGGTCGAGGTCCTCCAGGACCTCATGCGGGAGCAGCGGGAGATCTTCTTTGACGTGCAGACGCAGGAGGCCCTCAGGGACGAGCTGGCGAAGGGACTGGCCGCCGAGCTGGGTTGCGAGCCGCAGGCATCCTCCCTCAGCGACGCCTTCGAGGAGGACGAACGGGCGCTCTTCAACGGGGTTGCGGACCGCCTGACCCAATCCTTGTTTGGGCTAAAATCAGAGATGGTCATATTGAGCGGGCTGATCGACCAGAACGAACGGTACACCTCGATGCTGCTGTCGGAGTGGCGGCGCCTCGAGGGTGGAGCTTCGCGGTTGAAAGGCACGGATTTCAGGGGGTAACGGGAGATGTTGAACAGCTTTTATGGGCTCGAGATGGGCAAGCGTGCGCTCAACGCCTTCAGGCTCGGGCTCCAGACCGTGGGCCATAACGTCTCGAACATGAAGACGGCGGGATACTCGCGTCAGAGGGTGAACCTCTCGACGATGCCGCCCTACGCGGCGCCCGGCGGGCCCGGTCAGGTTGGGATGGGCGTCAAGGTCAACGAGATCGTGCGCATCCGGGACGAGTTCCTGGACTTCCAGTACCGGTCCAGCCTGTCGACCCTGGGCTACTGGGACAAGATCAACAAGCTCTACGAGGCGATCCAGAACTATATCCCCGAGCCGGTCAAGCCGGGCATCCGGGTCTCCATGGACAAATTCTTCAACGCCATGCAGAAGCTGCAGGAGAGCCCGGAGAGCACCGCCGCGCGCCAAACCCTGGTCGAGGCCGCGAGATCTCTGGGCGGAACCTTGAGCGGGGTAATCAAGGGGTTCGAGTCCTACTCCAAGGCCCTCAACGACGAGGTCAAGACCTCGGTCGATCAGGCCAACCGGATCCTGCACGAAATCGCGTCCCTGAACAAGCAGATTTACCAGCTCAAGGCCCTGGGCCAGAACCCCAATGACCTCCTGGACCAGCGCGATCTGCTTCTGGACAAGATCTCCAAAATGATGGACGTGACCTTCCAGGAGCCCCTCAAGGTCGGGGATACGAACGGGGAGTTCTTCATGACCCTGAACGGCCGCACCCTCATCCAGGGCGATCACGTGCGCGAGCTTCGCGCCCACGCCTTCCAGTGGGACGGCAAGGTCTATTACGATGTACAGGTCGCGGAGAATGAGTTCGACATCGTGGAGAACTGCAAGGTGGCCGACGTGCTGGCGACGGGGCCCGAGGGGGTCCATCAGCTGAACGTCGACCGCCTGGCCAACGGCAGGGAGTGGGAGATCGGCGGAGGGGACCCCCTCTGCCTGAACCCGGACGGGACGGTCAAGGAGCCCCATGTCTCCATGCGCCAGCGCCCCATGACGACGACGGAGGCGCTGGGGATCAAAGGATCGTTCCGTATCCAGGTCGGGACGCAGGGTACGCGGGTGGCCTCCAAAATCTTCAGCAATACGAACAACCCGGACCTCAATCCGGGCGACATCCTCGGACCCGGAAAGCCGGGAGACTCCTACACCTTCCGCGTGGGAGCACATGACACTCATGTCGACGTAACCGTGAAGTGGGACGACACGGCCAAGAAGTGGAAGATGACGAGCGACGTCTTCGCCACGACGGGAACCTCCCTCACAACGCCGCCGGCCACGTACCCCGCGGAGGGGACCGGCGACAGACTGACCGTGGGCGACGTGGCTGGTTTTCTCAAGGCTGCCCTGCCCAAGAGCGGGCAGAACGCCTTTAGCGTGCACTCCGGCCCCGCGGGGACGCCCACGCAGTTTGCCGTCGAGTCCAGTGAGAACTGGCTGGTCTCCATCACGGACGTCGAGGGGGACCTGGCCGCGCGGATGGGCATGAAGAACCCCAGCCCCACGATCACGATCGATGTGGAGGAGGGGGACTCGCTCGAGGTCATCCGCAACAAGATCAACGAGAAGTATCAGGCGGAGTTCGGCGTGAAAGCCCCGGAGCAGTGGGTTCACGCCTCGCTGAAACAGGATTCCGACCAGTCCTGGTACCTGACCTTCGCCTCCGACGTCCCCGGCGAGGCCCAGCGCATCACCCTGCTGGGCGGGGAGGACGGGAACCTCCAGACTCTCCGCCGGCTGGGGCTGTTGAAGCTGGAGCAGACGGGAAAGACCGCGGCGGGCGCCCCCGTCTACCGCGAGGTCTCGGCCTTCTCGACCGTGGCGGAGGACGCGTCGTTCACCTTCGACGGCGTGCGCTACCTCTCCGCTGACAACAAGTTCGACAAGGCCCGGCGGGTTCCCGCCCTCGGGAACGACAGTGACTACTCGGCCCGGACGCTCTCCACGGTCAGCGATGGGATGCGGTTCAAGCTCAAGAACGTTGGGAGCACGGCCATCACCGTCCGGCACCATGTCAGGGGTGGCTCCATCAAGGCCCTGGAGGAGGCCCGCGACGGCGTCATCCCCGGACTCAAGGCGACGCTGGACGGCCTGGCCTGGGAGCTGGTCAAGCATATCAACGCCTATCAATACTCCGGGTACGGTATTGGTGGGAATCAGGAGACGACCGGCGTGGCATTCTTCAAGCCGCTGCGGTTCAAATCGGACGCCGCCTCGGGGCTGGACGTCAACGAGGCGGTCCGGTCCGACAACGGCCTGATCGGGGCGGCCATGGGCAAGCTGGACACCTCGGGCAAGGCGACGTTCGGAAAGAGCGGCGGCTCCGGGAACGGCAAGAACGCCGCCCGCATGTTGGGGCTGAAGAGCGCCAGGGTGCTGGAGAACGGCAGCACGACCGTGGGCGGGTATTACGATGCGTTTCTGGCGAAGGTAGGCTCGGATGGGGGACATGCCGAGCTGATGTTTAAGGCCCAACAGCATATCGCGTCGCAGCTTGACGTGCAGCGTCAGTCCGTCATGGGCGTCAACATGGACGAAGAGCTGCTGGATATGATGGCGCTCAACAAGGCGTTCGGCGCCATGGCGCGGTACGCGACCACCGTGGACGAGATGCTGGATCGGATCATCAACGGATTCGGCCTGGTCGGCCGCTAGCCAGCCAGGGGCAGAGCCCCTGGACCCGTTTGCCATAGCCTACAGTCCTGCGTCGCCCGTTGGGCGCCGGAGGAAAGATACGGGGGCGGAGCCCCCTCTCCAAAAATTTGAGGATGAACGGCAGGGGGTTTCGTTTTTCCCCGCCGTGCGGAGGTAACCGGAGATGAATAGTCGCGTCACCACTTCAATGATGTATGGAACCCTGATCAACTCGCTTCACGAGAACTCGAGGCGGGTCCTGGACCTGCAGCGCCAGCTCTCGACGATGCGCAGGTATGCCCGGTTGTCCGACAACCCGACGGTGATCGCGCGCTCCCTGAAGCTGGAGGCCGCGCTGAAGGACAACAAGCTCTACAGGGAGACCCACGACAACGCCACGGCGATGCTCAAGCACTCGGAGGAGGCGCTGAACCAGATCCTGAAGGCTGCGCGGGCGATACGGGACCTTGTCATCCAGGCGGGCAACGGAACCTTGCCGCGGGAACAGGTTGCCGATATCGCGAGGCAGATCGAGGAGAACAAGAAGACGATCCTCAACGCGCTGAACACCAAGGTGGCGGGCAAGTACCTCTTCGGCGGGACGGACACGGGGGCGAAGCCCTTCGTCATTGGCCCCGACGGTCACATCAAGTATCATGGCTCCAACGAGCGCATCCGGTACGAGATCGAGGAGGGGCTGCTGGCCGATGTCTCCTTCGCGGGCAGCGAGGTGGCGGTCAAGAACGAGAGGTCCCATTTCATCTGCAGTCACGAGGTTCCGGCGAACTGGAAGTGGACGGGCCGCGAGGAGAAGGTGCAGATCACAGTGGGGAAACGCACCCTGTCCGTGTTCATCCCCGAGCAGTGGATCGACGAGGTGGCGACGGGCAAGACCAAGCCCACCGACTACAACCAGTTCCGGGACCCCGGTGAGGTCTCGGGCATCTCCCTGGACGACCTGGCCAAGCTGGTGAACCGCGCGCTGAAGGAACAGGGCGCGGACATGCTGGTGACGGCGACGGTGGAGAAGGACCCCAACACCAACATGCAGCGCATGGTCCTGAAGAGCAACACGGGCGAGCCCGTGGGCATCACCGGCTGGCCCGATACGGACTACCTTCCCATGCCCCAGTCCATTGCAGGACTCGCCTTCCCCAAGGAGGGGACGACGGGGACGCCCCCGGGTGTTACCGTCAAGACCCCCAATTGGAACCACTCCATGCTGGCCGGAGGCACGGAGGTGAAGCTCGCGGGCCTTAAGGACAAGACCTTGACGGTCGCCGCGGGCGGTGTGACGAAAAATCACACCTTTACTGCGGACCCGGCCGACCTCGACGCCCTGGTGAGCGAGCTCAACGGGGCCGGGGTCCTTCCCCCGAACGTGAAGGCCCGCATCCAGAAGGGCAAGCTGGTCCTGACCTCGTCGAACGGGGACGCCATCCGCGTGGACGGCACGGCCGCCGAACAGCTCTTCGGCAGCGTACGCGCCAGCGAGAAGACGAAGTATCACGGGATGATGGGCACGGCCAACACCCTGGGCTGGCGGGACGACACGCTGGGCAAGGGGATCTCCCTCGAGCTGAATGGCCAGACCTATAACTTCTCCTTCGACGGCAAGCGCTCCATCACTGACCTGGTGAACGAGATCAACGCGAAGGTCCCGGTGGACGCGGGGGACCTTCCGGTGGCGTCCGTTGTGTCGGGACGCCTGGTGCTCCAGTCCTCCAAGGGGCAGATCACGGTCAAGGACTATGTAAAGCCCGGTGGAATGGCCGGTGGCGTCCGGCAGCTCCTCGGCTACGACGGGCCGGTGAAAAGCTCCACCAGCTCGGTGACGGTCCAGCTGGACGGGAAACAGCCGATCAAGGTCTACGCCAACGAGGGCGACGACCTGACAAAGATCGCGGAGAAGCTCAACTCCATCGAGGGGCTCTACGCCCGGACCTCGGCGGACAAGGATCAGTTGGTGGTCACGGCCCAGCGCATCGGCAAGCTGCCGGAGGACCCGCTTTCCGTGCCTGCCGCGGCGGAGAAGCCGCATTATCCCTCGTTCACCCTCAAGGGCGAGGGGATGGGAATGGCGCTCTTCGACTACGCCTTCTCGTCGAACCCGGAGACGGGGGTGCAGACGGGCATCGTCGGCTCCAAGGAGCAGACCCGCCCCGTCGATCACAGCCACATGGACGTGTTCGACTACCTTGGCATGGAGACGGGCATGAAGAGCGTGGAGTTCGCGCCGGGCCGAAAGCTGGTCGTCCCGCCGGGCAAGCCCCTGCATTGGCGGGTGATGAGCGGGTCCCACGTCGCGGACATAACCCTGAACCCCGGCGAGTACACCCTGGCCGACCTGGCCGACCGGCTGAAGAACGCCGGCGCGGGCTGGCTCGACGTAACGGTGGACGTCTTCCGCTCCCCCGGCGTCTACAGCGAGGACGATCACGAGAAGGGGCTCGGCACCAGCCATAACGAGGAGAAGGCGACGAACCGCCTGGTCATCCGTGCCCCCGGCGGCGCACCCGTCCATTTCCTGGACATGAACGGCCAGCGCTACGCCGAGGAGCTGGGGCTCTCCACCGCAGTGCGGACGGACCCGGACATGGGGGTCAAGGACATCAAGTTCCCGACCGCCCCCTGTCTGGACGACGACCTGGGCGTTCGGCTGCGGGTGCAGATGTCCTGCGGCAAGGCGTACGACGTCCGCCTCTCGCGTAAGGACGTGACCGACCCCGCCACGGGCTTCGTCGATCGGGTCAAGGTGATGCGCGAGATCGCGAAGCAGGTCAACGAACAGGCGGGCGATGAGCTCATGAAGGTTGTCATCCCCGTTGACGAAAACGGCAAGGAGATCCCGAACTCCGCATCCCTGTATGCCGTGACCGGGGAGTCCTTCTCGGTCGTCGATCTGCCGGTCTCCGACCCCGCATGGGCGGACTACTCCGGTGGCATCGCCGCCCAGATGGGCATCCACACGGGCGTGACCAGCAATATGGGGGCCAAGAAGGGTGGAGCCGCCGCCGGTTTGAAGGACAATGAAAAAATCGGCAAGGCGGGCACGATCCGCTTCGAGTCCCTGGGGCGCAAGGTCGAGATCGATGTCTCCGCGGACGACACGGTGAAGAGCGTCATGGACCGTCTTCGTTCCCAGGCGGGCGACTGGCTCTACGTGAACTACTTCGACGCCAAGATGGGGAACAAAAACGGCCAGCAGGGCGATTACCCCATCCTCTCCATCGCGGCAAAGGACGGCTCCGCCGTCAACGTGGTGGACGTCAAGGGGAGCGTGGCCCGGGATAAGCTGGCGCTGAGCACTGGCATCCAGGGGGAGAAGAGCTTTTTTGATGCGACGGGGAACCTGCTTCCGGCGGAGATGTGGGAGGAGGGACAGACCCCGGCACGGACCTTCGACATCACCGTGGGGGGCTACACCCACACCATCGACCTGACGGCGATGCGCGACACGAACGGCAACGGCAAGTTGGACGTGCAGGACCTGGTCGCGACGATCAACGCCCGGATGCAGGACTACGACGTCCGGGCCGAGCTGGACAAGGAGGGGCACCTCGTCCTGTGGTCGCCGCGGGGATACTCGATCACGGCGAAGGCATCCCAGCTCAAGGCGGACGGAACGTTTGACAAAGATATCACCAACGACTTCTTTGGCGCGGCAGGGGTTCAGAAGACCCCCTATCGGGGCGGCTACGATCTGGAGAATGCGAGTCGAACGGGCCCGAACGGCGAGAACACGATGCACACGCAGAACGTGACGATCCGCAGCGGGGCGAGCCGGAGGAAGCAGGATATCTTCGGCGTGCTGGACGACGTGATCGCCGCCGCGAAGTCCGAGAACCGCACTGCGATCTCCGACATCATGCTCCCGCGCATCGACCGCTTCATCGACAACCTCCTCAAGGTGCTCTCCACCAACGGGGCGCTCCAGAGCCGCTACGAGAGCAACAAGGCGCGATTGGTGGCCGACGATGCCCATATGACCGAGACCCTGCAGGACCTGGTCGCGATCAAGCCGGAGGAGGCGATGACGGAGCTGTTGATGGCCAAGTTTATGCAGGAGGCCAGTTTGTCGGTCATCTCCCAGATCATCCAGCCGACGCTGCTGAACTTCCTGCGCTAGCGTGCCGTTAGGATATTAGGGGTAAAAAATTTTAGGGATAAAAATTTTTAGGGATAAAAAAATGCCGGAGACTTTTGTGAGCGAGCGCTTTGGAGAGATCACCTATACGCAGGACGACGTCCTGTCCTTCCCTCGTGGCCTTCCCGCGTTTGAGAACAACCGGAGCTGGATCCTGGTGGGAGACGAGGACAACGCCGTAAAGTGGCTTCAAAATATCGAGGACGGCGCGCTGGCCCTGCCGGTGACGACGCCGGACGCCGTGATGCCGGACTACAACGCCCGCATCCCGGAGGACGAGCTGGAGCTGGTGGGGTCGATGGACCCGTCGGACCTGGCGCTCCTCATCGTGGTCTCCATCCCGGAGTCGGCGCCGTGGAACATGACCGCCAACCTGAGGGCCCCGATCCTGCTGAACCTCAGGACGCACCGAGCCGTCCAGGTGATCGCCCTGAACGAGGAGTACCCCATCCGTCACGTCGTCTTTCCGGAGGACGTTAGAGATACGATGAAGCGGGCGGCGATCCTCCAGGGAGAGACGAGCTGATGCTGGTCCTCAGCAGGAAGATCAACGAGTCCATCCAGATCGGGACGGACGTCGAGGTCACGGTCATCGACGTGAGGGGCGACGTGGTGCGCCTGGGCATCAACGCGCCGCAGAAGACGCAGATCTGGCGGAAGGAGCTCTGGGACGTCATCGTCGAGGAGAACAGGGCAGCGGCCAGGTTGGATAAAAATTCGCCCCAGACGGTCCCGACGCCGCAGCTGCCGGTGTCGACCTTCTCGCGGCTCTCCAAGATCAGGACCGTCCGCCCCGGAAAACCGAGGCGGAGGGAATAGATTTTAAAGGGAATAGATTTTAAGAGAAATAGATTTCGAACTGTTCATCGAAGGGTGGGATGCCATCGCGGAGGATGTATCGAAGGATGTATTTGAATTTCCGTTGAGTTTTTGTTAAACTTTTTCCGTTTGTTTCAAGCGCTCGAGGGAGACCAGGACGGTCTGCAAGATTGAATTTTGTGATTGCGGGGCAGGAAGCCCCGGACGCAGGAGGTTAAGTGAACATGAGGATTTACCACAACATACCGGCGCTTTATGCTTACAATTCGTTGAACGCGACCAACGGAGCGCTCCAGAAGTCCATCCGGACGCTCTCCACGGGTCTGAGGATCAACAGCGCGGCGGACGACGCGGCGGGGCTGGCCATCAGCGAGAAGATGCGCTCGCAGATCAGCGGCCTGAACATGGCGGTGCGCAACTCGCAGGACGGCATCTCGATGCTGCAGACGGCGGAGGGCGCGCTCTCCGAGGTGCACAGCATCCTCCAGAGGATGCGCGAGCTGTCGGTCCAGGCGGCGAACGACACGCTGACGCAGCAGGACCGTCAGTACATCCAGCAGGAGATCGACCAGCTGAAGAGCGAGATCAACCGGACCTCGACGGCGACGCAGTTCAACAAGAAGCGCCTGCTGGACGGGAGCTCCGCGGGCCTGTGGTCGTCGAACGACCTTGCGACGAAGGCGTACATCCGAGGCTCCCTGCGCCAGATTGATCGGTTCGGTCAGAAGGCGGCGTTCGAGGGGAACTACAAGATCAAGATCAACGCGAAGCCGGGTCAGGCCGAGGCCAAGAAGACGGACATCTTCACGATCAAGCACAAGAACGTGGTGATGGGCGCCAGCCTGAACGAGCAGGCGGGTGTGTCCGAGCTGCGGGTGGACAACCTCCCGGCGGGGACGTACAAGGTGACGACGGAGTCGTTGAACCAGACCTTGACGGGCGTAGCAGCCCCGGCAGCCTTTGACTTTTCTGCCAACAGCAAGACCATGAAGGTCACCGCGGGTGGGAAGACCACCGCGGTCACACTGAACTCAAATGTGACCAATATCGATGGACTAATTGCTGCACTCAACAATCAGCTTGCAGGGACGGGCGTGAAGGCGGCAAAAACTGGAGGGGGGAACGTAGAGCTCACCTCGACGGTTGGGGCGATCACCCTGAGCGGAGACGTCGACGCCATCATGGGGGCGGGGGCGCCGACCACGTCCACTCCGGTTCCTACCACGTCCGGCGTTGCGGTCACGGGGCAGTACGGGGTCTCGATAGGGGAAAGGTATAGCGCCGAGACGAAGTCCTTTGAGTTTACGGATATTACTGCAGCAGCTGGCTTAAATACTAAGAAGTTGACCATCAAGGTCGGCGGGACACAGATTGGTGACGAGATCACTTTTGCTGCAACGGACACGGCGAAAACCGTTTTAGCCAAGGTCCAGGCGGAGCTGGCGAAGTCAACGCTGCCGGGGGTCAAGCTGACGGCGGAGATGGACACGTCCGGGGGCGGAACCAAGGGCAGGATCGTCATCAGGGCCATCAAGGAGGGCGGAGCTGCCGACGACGTCAAGATCGAGCTCTCTGGGGATTCGACGAATGCCACCCCTGCCGCAGCGACACCTTTCAATTCCACGGCCGCGACTGGTACAAAAGTGGAGGTCCTCAACGCAGGGGTAACGGATGCCGCTCTTGAGGGCAACGCGAGTATCCTTTACGAGGTGGTGTCGGTCGACGCCCACTCGAAGAGCATAAGGCTGAAGGCGACGGCCAACATCCTGAGGCCGGACGGTACCGTGGTCAACAAGGTGAACGACAACATCGTCCTGACCGAGGGGCAGGTAAAGGACCTCAGCAAGGAACTGGGGCTGGGGGCGGCGGGATCCGGGGCCTACACCCTTAAACTGGGAGCGGGGATGGCGACCGAATTCAGTGTCGGCAACAAGTTCGTCTACAACGTCAACAAAGCCGTCGCGGGCCCTGACGGCGTCACGGTGGGGATCTCGGGGACCCAGACGGAGACCTGGCCCTTTAAGTGGGGGGGCAACGTCACGGACAAGCCCCTGCAATTCGGCCTGGACGCATCGAAGGTGAAGGAGAAGGAGCTGCACTTCCGCAACTTCTACCTGAACAACAAGAACGGCACGGTCTACGAGGGCGACATCGTCCTGAAGACAAACTCCACCCAGATGAAGAATGAGATGACGCTGGCGACGTTCGAGGCGGCGTACATCGGCCAGGTGGCCAAGAAGGACGTG
>CAUPUB010000044.1:0-18358 GCA_963514535.1 uncultured Fretibacterium sp. | reverse complement strand
CAGCCCGATAACCCCGGGGATTCCAAGAGCGGCGGCGGCGGATGCGACGCGGGATTTGGTGGACTTGCGCTGGCTCTCGGTGTGGCGTTCCTGCTGAAAAGGAAAGCCTGATTTTCAACAACCACAGCTAGTCCGTTAAGCAGACGGCCAGCTCCCCGAAGGCTGCGCCTTCGGGGGCTGCGCCGGTCGCTTATGCCGAACGGCAACACAGTTGTTGCTGTTCGGCGCAGCAGACGACCGCCTTCCGTGAGGCGTTAGCCTCGCGAGGCGTATCGGTACGGCAAGCCGTAAACCTTCGGTCCGCTTATGTCGATACGCGGCACATAAGCAGACAACCAGCGAAGCGTAGCGAGCTGTGTTGGTCGCTTAGTTGCTTCATCAGTGACCGCGTATCGACGCCAGTGGGCGACGCGGGTGTCGGCGGACTGGCCTTGGCTCTTGCAGCTGCGTTGCTGCTGGAGCGGAAGGCATAGCGTTATCGACTCATTACGTCGAGGCGATAACCTGGTTATCAGCTCTATAATAGCAAGGCCGGGCCTCAGTGCCCGGCCTTGCTATTATAAGGTTACCCTGAGGTAAGCGATCAACACGCCCCGCGAGGCTAGCACCTCACGGTATGGGTTAAGCTGACTTGATCTCGCACGGCTGGAGCCCGCCAAGGCCGCCGAGGCCGCCTGCCTCACCCTCGAGGAGGTCCATGCCCTGCGGAGCCAGGCCGGCTGGACGCATAAGCAGGCGGTTGTCCTCCTCGTCTCATTCGCCCCGCCACCGCACTTTCAATCTGTTCTCTCTTAGATAGTGTCGTCAGGAGATGCCAAAAGGGTTAGAATATCCTCCGGCAGAATCATCCAGTGAGGGGGAAATCACTATGGACCAAGGGCACAGAAGGCACGATATTTCGGACAGGATCTGGGAGTTGCTGGAACCTCTTCTTCCTGGTCGTCCGGGATCCTGGGGAGGCAAAGCCCGGGACAATCGTCTCTTCATCAACGCGGTGTTCTGGATTTTACGTACCGGTGCTCCCTGGCGGGATTTGCCTCCCGATTACGGGGACTGGAAGAATACACATCGCCGGTTCTGCCGTTGGCGGGACAAGGGAATCTGGGAGAAGCTGTTGGAACAGCTTGTAGTTGATCCGGATTTCGAATGGCTGATGATAGACGCCACGCACATCAAGGTGCATCCGCATGCGTCGGGAGCGAGGGGCGGCAATCAGGAGATGAGCCGGACAAAAGGGGGCTCAACACCAAGATACACCATTCTACTTTTGCTTATCCTATTTCAAGGAAATTATTTTTTGAATCCACCCACGAAAGTGCGGGCATCGTTCCATAATGATATCAATCCCCATGTCCTTTGACAGCAGCGTTCCGTTTTTGATTTTTGCATAATTCGGAATCAGTGCTTCCAACCTTTTTGAAGGAGCCGTTTGGGGGGAATTGTTGATATGTTCGGGGGTTGGATAGCTATCACTAATTGTATGAATGTGACGGACAACATCATCATTTGCAACCAGAACAAATGAATCAGGTTTTGAAAACAGAATTCCTTCAAATTCATGTAACATGAAATGAAAGCTGCAGTTCTGTTGATTTATGTCAGCGTCAATAGTATGCTCAATATACTTAATGCGCTTATGAATATCAGGTTCAACACAATCAAGCCCAGGTGTGTTATCTGGCATTGCATAGTAATCAAACATGGTAGTCACATACTCATTGTGATGCTGCTTGCAAAGCGTAGTAAGTTCTTTCTTGATCTTAGCATAATCACTTACTCCACCCTTGTATTTTTTGTTAGCCGTTCGCTTTGTGGTGCAAATAATAGGATAAACCGCAATCTCAGCATTGAAAAAATAAGGGTAAAGGATCTCGTTGATAAAGGATTCTTCAGTTGCCCCTTCACAGTAGATATACACATTCTTCATTTTGAGAGCCTGCCTCCCAAAAGGTTTTTCTTCCAAAGGTCGCCAAGCGCGTAATCTTCCTCAAGCCAAACTTCAAGTTCTTTTTCATTCAAGCGCTTAAATTTCGAACCGTTTTCACCTCGATCCACTACAATTACATCCTCAACATCAAATTCGTTAAGAAGCTCAACAGATTGTGTCGATATAATGATTTGCCTTTCATCCGACAACTGTTTGACCATTTCCGCAAAAATGGTAATCGCATAGGGATGAAGGCCAAGTTCCGGTTCATCGACAATGATGGTTGCAGGCTGCAATTCGTGCGGTTGTAACAGTAGCGTAGCAAGGCAAATGAAGCGCAATGTACCGTCAGAAAGCTGTGACGCGTTGAAAATATCTTCGCAACCTTTCTGCTGCCATTTTAATACAATCTGTTCTTCATTTCCTTCCTGTGGACCAAGAACAAAATCTGAAAAATATGGTGCAATCAGTTGAATGGTTTGCACTATTTCATCGTAATTTTTCCTGTAGTTACCTTTAATCCTATAAAGAAATGCAGCAAGATTGGCGGCATCAAACAAGAAAGCCTTGTTATTGGAAATATTGTGTTCTTGCTTAACCTTTGCACTTCGTCCGGTATCGTGGAAATGATAAACTCTCCAGTTTTGCTTTTTTAGAATTGAAATAATATATTGGTCAATTTTGTTATGCGCACCAGTATCCCACATTGCCTCACTATTACCGCGGGCAACATTGCTTTCATTCTCCCATTGACCGTGATACCCAAAGAACTCTTTTCGGAAAATCAGCCTATTATCATCAGTTGGGACTAAGTTAAAACCGTAGGAATTATTACCGAAGTATACCTCAAATGCAATCTCTTCGGTTACTTTTCTGCCCTTATATAAGAGAGCATTTACACCGCTTTGGGCAACGGATACTTGCAGATTCTTAGCCAAAATATCTTGAAGAAAAGAAAACGCCGAAATAAAGTTTGATTTGCCAGCACCATTGCTGCCAATCAGCACATTGATTTTTCCAAACGAAATATCACACTTTTTTATGGATTTGTAGTCTTCAATGGTCATTCGGCTAAGTTGATCATCTTGCAACAAAATCAATGTACCTCCTCGATCAAAAATCTATTTGCCGTCGCCGCCCGGACCGCCGCATCGACCAGCGCCTCGAGCGTGGCGGACGACGCCGTGGTCACATTCGCAAACCCCGCCCCGGCGGCGGCACGCGCCGTCTGCTCCCCGATACAGACGGCCTGGACCCGGGAGCGGTCCCAACCGTCCGGGACGCACGCCGCAAGGCCCCGAACCGTCGAGGCGCTGGTGAAGAGCGCCATATCGAAGTCGGGGGGCGGGGCGCCCTTCACGTACCGCGTGCGGTAGAGCGCCGCCTCGCGGAAGGGAACGCCCCGGGCCCTCAGGACCTCCGTCAGCTCCGGCGAGCCCGACTCCGCCCGAAAGAGCAGGATGTCCCCCGTCCCCATGCGGTCTGCCAGCCCCTCGGCGAGATGTGCACCGTCGTAGACCTCCGGCATGTAGTCGACGCGAAGTCCGCGCCTGCGCAGCGCTTCCTTTGTCGCCGGGCCGATGGCGGCGACGCGCGCGGCCCCGAGCTCACGGACGTCGCGGCCGTCGGACGCCAACAGCCCAAAGAACGCCTCGACCCCCGTGACGCTGGTGAACCCCACCCAGCCCGCGCCCTCCAGCGGGGGCAGCGGGCCCGGCAAGGGCTCCGTCGCGATGCAGGGGAACTCTATCACCTCGGCCCCCGCATCCCGCAGCATCCGGGAAAGACGCCCCGCACGGCCCCGCGGACGGGTCACGAGCCCCCTAACGCCGGAAAGGGGCAGAGTTCCCCGCCAACCGAAGCGTTCGGCGAACCCTACGACCTCCCCCACGACGAGGACGGCGGGCGGGCGGACGCCCGCGGAACGGACGAGCCCGGGCAGGGAGGCCAGGGTCCCGGAAACGAGGCGCTGGTGTGCCGTCGTGCCCCGCTCGACCGCCGCGGCAGGCGTGGAGGCGTCCCTGCCAGCCGCCGCGAGACGGGAGCAGAGCTCCCCTATCGACCCGACACCCATGAGAAAGACCAGGGTCCCATCCAGCCGGGCCAGAGTCTCGAGGTCCCGGTCCGGCAGGTTCCCATCCCTCGTGTGGGCGGTGACGACGTGCACCGACGACGCGGCGCCCCGATGCGTCACCGGTATCCCGGCGCAGGCCGGGGCGGCGAAAGCCGAGGTCACACCGGGAACCACCTCGAAGGGTATGCCATGGGCCAGAAGCGCCTCGATCTCCTCTCCGCCGCGCCCGAAGAGGAACGGGTCCCCGCCCTTGAGGCGGACGACCCGCTTGCCCTCAAGCGCACGGTCCACCAGAAGCGCCTCGATCTCCCGCTGGGGCACCGGATGGCGTCCACCCTCCTTGCCGACATTCACCCGTTCGGCCCCCTCGGGGAAGAGGGCGAAGAGCCCGGCGCCCACCAGCCGGTCGAACATCACCACCTCCGCCCGCTCCAGGACCTCACGGCCCCTCAGCGTCAGCAGCCCTGGGTCGCCCGGTCCGGCCCCGACGAGCCAGACCTTTCCCATGGGCCCGTCCTTCCTCCGTTCGTTCCTCATCGCTCCGCCGTCCCTCCATCGTCCCACCGCGCCGCCATCAGCCGTGCCGCCAGCTCACGGCCCAGGCTCCCCGCCTCCGTCCTGGGACCCGACATTTTCCCGGTCCGGCGGATCCCCCGCACCTCGTCCGCGTAGAAGCCGGACAGATTCAGGACGTCCCCCTCCGCGACGGCATAGGCCGCCACGGGCAGAGCGCATCCGCCGCCCAGCGCCGCGACGAAACTCCGCTCGGCCGCGGCGCAGTCCTCCGCGTCCCGGTCGCGAACGACATCCAGGTACACGTAGTCCTCCCCCGCCCGCCCCTGACAGGCCAGGATCCCCTGGCCCGCAGCCGGGACCATCTCGTCGGGGGACAGGAGGCGATCGATCCGTCCCTCCAGCCCCAGACGGCGCAGCCCGGCGGCGGCCAGCACCAGCACCGAGAACGGCCTGCTGCCCGACGCATCCGGCTCGTCCAGCTTGCGCAGTCGGGTCTGGATGTTGCCCCGAACGGGCTCGACGGCCCGCCCCGGAAAGAGCGTTTCCAGTTGAAGACGCCGCCGCGCCGAGGAGCACCCGATCGGCCCCGAGCCGTCGTCGGGCACCGTGCTGCCGTCCGCGCCGCGCGGCAGCAGAAGGGCGTCGCGGGGGTCGCCCCGCCGCGAGAGCGCCACCAGCGGCAGGCGATCGTCCTGCTTCATGGGCAGGTCCTTCAGGCTGTGCACCGCAAGGTCGAGCTCCCCCCGAAGCAGCGCGTCCTCCAGCTCCTGGGTGAACAGTCCCTTGATTCCGAAGGGGTCCGAGGCCTCGGAAAAGGGCTTCATGTTGACGTCCCCCGTGGTCTGCACGGTCACAAGCTCGAACTCCACGTCGGGGTGCCCCGCGCGGACGGCGTCCATGACCAGCCGGGCCTGGGCCTGGGCCAGAGCGCTCCTGCGGCTCCCGACACGAACCCGCCTCAACGCCCTTCCTCCCGGGGCTCCCTCGAATCACGCGCCCGCTCCAGAGCCGCCCTCTCCTCCGCAACCCACGATCCCCAGACCGACCGCAGCCGGTCCGAGAGCCGCCGCGTCAGCGCGCACGACAGCCCCGCGCTGGAGACCGACGCCGCCGTCGGCCCCTCGGAGATGAGAGACGGAAAGAAAAAGGTGCTCTCCCCCGCGGCGTCGGCGACGGAGACGGGAATGCCGCGGACCTGAGCCTCGCGTCCCACCCGTCGGTTGACCTCGCGGTCGTCCGACGCGGCGACGGCAAGCGCGGCCCCGTCCAGGTCCTCCGCCGCAAAGGGACGCCGCAGAAGCTCCGAGTCCGGCGGGAACCCCTCGCGAAAGACGGGGCTCACGGCGCGAATCCTCGCCCCGCACCGCGCGAGGGTCTCCGCCCGGCGGAGCGCCACGGCGCCCCCTCCGACGACGAGCACGGTCAGCCCCTCGACGTCCCGCATCAGGGGAAAGAACGGCGGCCGCCCCAGGCCCAGCATCCGCCGCGCCCAGAGGACGGCCTCCCCGACCGAGCAGCCCGCATCGTCCGGGCGCGTGATCAGGACCACCCCGGCGCCCGCGGCGCGCGCGCCGGCCAGCTTGGCCTCCATGCCACCGGGTCCGCCCCCGTCCTTGGTGACCAGGAGCGACGCGCCGGTCATCTCCAGCATGGCGCGGTTCAGCTCGGCGGAGAAGGGTCCCTGCATCGCGATGAGGTGCGCGGGGCCGAAGCCCAACGCCTCGCAGGAGCGAAGCACCTCCGACGTGGGGAGCACCCGGGCGAAGAGCCGACTGCCGTAGTCCCGCACCGCGGTGAACTCCCGCAGCTCCTTGCTTCCCACCGCCAGCAGGGCCCGCTCCTCCCGCCCGTCCAGGAACTCCGCCGCCTCCCGGCAGGAGGCCACGCGGGCCACGACGCCCTCCTCCACGGAGGTGGCGCTCCGTAACACGCGGATCAGCGGCGTTCCCGTGCGCTCGCAGGCTGCGCGGACGTTCCTCGTGACCTCCGCCGCGTAGGGGTGCGTGGCGTCGATCACGCCGACGATGTCCTCCGCGGCGATAAGCTCCGCCATCCCCCCCGCGTCGAGGCGGCCAGCACGCACCGTATCGGCGGATGCCAGGCCCTCCATCGATTCCCGGGCCAGCTCGGCGCCGTACTCCGTCGCGGTGCAACAGAGCGCCGGGATCCCGCGCATCAGGATCTCCCGCGCCTCCGACGTGCCGCCGAACAACAGGAGCCGCCCGCTGCCTACTCCCATTCCTCCCGCACCCCGAACCGGTACCCCCTGGGCGTCACCATGCGCCCCTCCAGGACGATGGTGCCGATGTTGCCGACGACAGCCGTGCAGAACATGTCCAGCTCCGCGTCCCGGAGCTGGCCGAGGGTCGTCACGCAGCGACTCTCGCCCTCGCGCCCCACACTGCGGGCCCAGCCGGCCACGGTCTCCGGCGCCTTGTACCTCAGCAGGATGTCGCAGGCCCACTGGAGGTGCGTCGGCCGACCGCGGCTCACGGGATTGTAGAGGCAGACGACGAAGTCCGCCGCGGCAACGGCATCCAGGCGGCGTTCGATGGAGTTCCAGGGCGTCAGCAAGTCGCTGAGGCTGATCACGACGAAATCGTGCATCAGCGGCGCACCCAGCAGGGCTGCGGCGCTGTTGGCCGCCGTGACTCCAGGGACCACCTCCACATCCGTCCGGCCCGCCGCGACCTCCAGCATCAGGCCCGCCATCCCGTAGACCCCCGGATCGCCGCTGGAGACCAGTCCCACGATCCGTCCGGAGAGCGCGAGCTCCAGCGCCTCCCGGCACCGTTCGACCTCGGCCTTCATGGGGGAGGCGCGCAGGTCCTTCCCCGGGAAAATCTGGCGGACAAGATCAATATACGCCCTGTAGCCCAGGATCGTGTCACAGCGCTCGAGGGCCGCCAGGGCATGGCCCGTCATCTCCTCTTTCCGGCCGGGCCCCAGGCCCACTACATAGATCATCGACGTACCTCCTCAAATAGAGGCCCCGGAACCTCGGGGCCGCCCAAACCATCTTTTTTATGCAGCGCCCTTCTGCGCGCCAGCGCGAAGGTCATGCCGGGATAGAGGGTCTTACTCCTCAGCAGGACGCCGTTCCCGGCGGCCAGCACCGCCGCGCGCTCGCAGACGTTGTCCACGCCCGTCGCCAACCGCACCCGCTCCGAGGCGGAGAACCGTCCGGGGACCGCCCTCAGCGCGTCCGCGGAAAACGTCAGGAACGGGACGCCGTAGCGTTCCGCAAGCGCGATCAGGGCCTGCTCGTCCCTCTTGAGGTCTATCGAGGCCACGGCGCAGAGCGAGAGGGGCGAGACCCCCGCCCCCTCCAGAAAATCCGCGGCCGCGACCGCAACGGCCTCCGGGTCCGCACCCCTCCGGCACCCCGCCCCAAGCACCAGGCGCCGAGGCCGAAGCCACAGCGTCACGGGCCACGGCGCGGGCTGCTCTTGCTCCGTCACCGCCACCCCGACGGGCCGGCCCTCCAGAATTGCGGACGAGATCCGTTTGACGGCCCCCAGGTTCTCTATAGCGCAGTCGTTCTCCACCGCCCACTCGTCCACCGCAACAAGGCCGTTGACGTCCGTGGCCGTCGTGATGGCCGCCGCCCCGCCCGTCAACGCCGCCACGCGCCGCGCCAGGGCGTTGGCCCCGCCGATATGGCCCGACAGGAGCGGGATGACGTATCGTCCCCGCTCGTCCAGGACCAACACGGCCGGGTCCTCGGCCTTGCTCCGCACATGGGGCGCGACGGCCCGCACCGCGATGCCGCAGGCACAGACGAACACCAAAGCCTCCGCATGGGGAAACCAGCACTCCGCCCAATCGCCCACCGTCCCGTCTAGGGGCTCCGTACCCGGGACGAGGCAGCGGCCGGGGACGAAGGCACGCCCGCCGAGCGCACCCGCCAGCCGGGCGGCCAGCAGCGCACCCGCGCGGGTGAACGCGGCCAGGACGATGCCGCCGGGCTCGCTCAAGGCTCCGCCTTCCCGCGCCGGTACCCGTGCTCGAACGCCGGGTCGTAGAGCTTCGAGAGCTCGTAGGTATCGCCGAGGAAATCGCCCACCAGCACCAGGGCCGTCCGGGTGATCGCCTCGGCCTCCGCCGCGTCCGGCAGCGCCGCCAGCGTTCCGCGCAGCACCCGCTCGTCCGGCCAGGACGCCCTGTACACCAGAGCGGCGGGCGTGTCCTCGGGGTATCCGCCCGCGACGAGCTCGGAACAGAGCTTCCTCAGCATCCCCGTGGAGAGGAAGAGGACCATCGATGCGCGGTGGGCCGCCAGCGAACGGATGCCCTCGCGCTCCGGAACGGGCGTGCGGCCCTCCATGCGGCTGATGACGAGCGTCTGGCTCACCCCCGGCAGGGTGTACTCCGCCCCGACTGCTGCGGCGGCGGCACAGAAGGAGCTGACCCCCGGCACGACCTCGAAGGGGATGCCGCGGACACGAAGGGCGTCCATCTGCTCCCGGATCGCCCCGTAGAGCGAGGGATCGCCCGTGTGGAGCCGGACGGTCGTCACGCCGCGCCCGTGCCCCTCCACAAGCTTCTCCAGCACCTCGTCCAGAGTCATGGACGCGCTGTCGAAGACCTCGCAACCCTCCGGGACGTAATCCAGAAGCGCGGGGTTCACGAGCGACCCCGCGTAGACGACCATCCCCGCACGGCGCAGCAGCTCCGCGCCCCGCAGGGTGATCAGGTCCGGGGCCCCGGGCCCCGCGCCGACGAAAGACACCACGAAGCACTCACCTCCTGAAAGCCCTACGTCCCAAAACCCTCTTCAGGGGGCGCCGCCCCCTGGCCCCCGGCCGGGGAGCAAGCCCCCCGGCGCCCCCGATCCAAGGGGCTCATCCCCCGATAGGGGTTCATCCGGGTGTCAGCACCACGCGCAGAGGAGCGTCACCGGGTTCCTGGCCTCCAGCAACAATAAACTCCCGCCCAGCGGCCTAGTCGCGCTCACGGCGACCTGGACCGCCTCCAGCTCCCGATACCCCAGCCCGCTCAGGGCCGTCACGGCCTCGCTCAGGGTCCGCAGCGTCACAGCCGAGACGACCACCCGCACATCCCCCCGGCAAGGCAGAAGGGGCAGACGGGCCAGAAGGGCGGACAGCTCGCCGCCGCTCCCCCCGACGAAGACGTGGGTCGGCCCGGGAAGGGACTCCAGGACGTCCAGGGCGCGGCCGGGGCAGATTGTCATGTTGTGGAGCCGGAACCTCTCCCGGTTGCGCTCGAGCAGGGCCACGGCCTCCGCCCCGCACTCCACGGAGCAGACCTCCCCGTCGGGACAGGCCAGGGCCGCCGCGACGGAGACGGACCCCGTCCCCGCGCCGATGTCCCAGAGCACGGACTCGGGACCGAGCCCCAGCCGGTCCAGCACGACCGACCGCACCTCCTCCCGCGTCATGGGGACCCCGCCACGCTCGAAATCCGCGTCGCGCGGCCGTCCGAAGGGCGGCGTCCAGGGCGCGGCGTTCCGCACCAGCATCAGGGAGAGCGGGTCGAAGTCCCGGCCGGCCAGGTCGGCGGGCGCACCGCGCGTCACGCGCTCGTCCGGGTAACTCAAGCGCTCCCCCACCACCGCCTCGACGCGGGCCCCCAGCCCCCCGACGGCCCCGGCCAGAGCCTCGCAGGCCCAGCGAGGCGTCCGGTCCCCCCCGCAGAAGAGCACGGTCAGCCTCCGGCGCTCGACGGCGGTCAGGAAACGGGCGGCAGTCAGGGGCCTGCCGTGCCCCGAGAGGATGGCCGCGTCGTCCCACGCCTCGCCCGCCGCGGCACAGAGGCTCTGGAGCGACCCGATCCCGGGCACGACGCGCACGTTCCGCCCGGGCCAGCGCCTCTTGAGGACCGGGAGCAGGCTGTAGATCCCCGGATCGCCCGAGACCAGCATCGCCACGCTCCCCCGCTCCAGCTCGCGCTCCACCCGGTCGAGCGTCTCGGGGATGCCCTTCAGCAGGACGATGTTGGGGTGTGCGCCCGCGAGGCCCGCGTGGCGGGCCGCGGCCACGACGCAGTCCGCCCGCGCCAGGACGGCCGACGCCGCGGGGGTGAGCTGGTCCGCCGCGCCCGGCCCCACCCCGACCACCCAGAGCTCGCGTTCCGTCATCCGTTCTCCCCCCGTCCCCCGCCTCCGGCCGCGCTGCGGGCCACGTCATCGGCGTCCGGAGTACGGCCCAGGATCGTTCCCCCGTTGTCGACGAACGCCGCGGCGATCGGCAGAACGCCGAAGGAGCGGTCGGTACACCGCCTGGCCACGACCTCCGACAGGGGGTTCCACAGGAACTCCAGCCGTTCCTCCCTCAGGAGCTCCATCGCGTTCTCGGTCGTGCGGCACTCGTAGAGCCTCCGCACGACGGCCCGGTCCGCCCCCACCAGTGCGGCCTGGGTGCAGAGCGCCTCCAGCCGCCCGTCGGCGATGCGGTTGTGCGTGTTGAACGACCCCGCCGCCACCTTCAGCAGCTTGCCCGGATGCGCGCAGAACAGCCCGCGCCGAAACCCCATCCGCGCCGCCTCGTCCAGAACGTGGCCGGGGTAGTTCCCCGTCTGGATCACGCAGCGGCCCTCGATGCCCCACGCCTTGCGGAGCGCGAGCTCGCCCGTGTTTCCGAAGGTCAGCACCAGGTCCCGGACCCCCAGCGAACGCAGGATGCCGAGCTCGAGGGTCAGCGACTCCAGGATGGACGATTCGTCCATGGGCCGTACGACCCCGGTCGTCCCCAGGATCGATATCCCGCCCTCGATGCCCAGGCGCGGGTTGAAGGTGCGCCTCGCCACCGCCTCCCCACCGGGCACGGACACCGTGACCCGGACGGCCCGCGCTCCCACGGCGTCCCGGACGGCCCGCTCGATCATCGCGCGCGGCGCCGGGTTGATGGCGGGCTCGCCCGGCGGGACCTTCAGGCCCGGCAGGGTGACCGTCCCCACCCCCGGCCCCGCGGCAAAGGCGATGGGCCCATCCCCATCCTCCAACGCAACCGCCGCGCAGACGGTCATCCCATCCGTGGCGTCGATATCGTCCCCGGCGTCCTTGACCACGCCGCAGCCCCCGTCGGGCAGGGGCAGCACCTCCAGGGAGAACCGCCGGCCCGTCGGCCCCTCCACCTCCACCCGGGGAGGACACGTCCCGGTGAGGGCGCGCATCACCGCCGCCTTGGCCGCCGCGGCCGCACAGGCGCCCGTCGTCACGCCCTCCCGAAGCTTCCTCCCCCCGGCGTACATCGCCGCACTACGGCTCCATGCCGTAGAGGAGCGCGTTGACCACGGCCGAGGCCACGGGAGACCCGCCCTTGCGCCCCATCGCGGCGATGTACGGCACATCCGTGGCCGCCAGCATCTCCTTGGACTCCACGACGTTGACGAACCCCACGGGGACGCCGACCACCAGCGAGGGGCGGGCCGCCCCCTCGCGGACCAGCTCGCAGAGGCGAATCAGCGCCGTCGGCGCGTTGCCGATAGCGAAGATCGCATCCGGCGTCTCCGCCACGGCCCTTTCCATGCTCACCACGGCCCGCGTGACGCCGCGCCGCAGCGCCTCGTCCCTCACGTCGGGGTTCGCCATGCGGCAGACCACCGAAACGCCCCAGCGCGCGGCCGCCGGCTTGCCGATCCCCGCCGCCGCCATGGCCGTATCCGTGACCACCGTGACGCCGCGCCGCAGCGCCTCGCGACCCAACCGAACCGCATTCGGGGAAAAGAGCAGGTTCCGGACGAAATCGAAGTCCGCCGTCGTGTGGATCACCCGCTTGAGGACGGGCAGGTTCTCCGCGGGGCCCGCCCAATCCCCCATCTCCCGCCCGATGATGGCCATGCTGGCCCGTTCGATCTCCTCCGGTCCCATCATACCCAACGCCTCCCGCCTCAAAATGCGCCCTGCGGCCCTACCCCAGCAGGAGCGGCACGGCCGCCAGGGCCAGGCTCAGCCCCGTCAGAAGGGCCACCGTCCCGACGTTCCAGAACAGCATCGACCGCGCCAGCCCCGCCGGAAAGAGCCCAAAGTAATAGCCCGCGTTCTGCCGCAGCGCACGGGTGACGATCCCCAGGCCGTTCCCCAGGAGCAGCGCAAAGACCGCCTGAGCGGCGGAGAGCTCCCCCGCCGCGAGGCTCCCGCCCGTCAGGGCCAGGGCCGCGGATACGTGCGCCACGGACGCGGCCGCCACGGTCCAGCCCGCGAGGGGCAGAAAGGAGCCCCCCATGAACCACCGCCGAAACGCGGACTCCGCATAGGGCACCAGCGCGAAGGCAACGGCGTAGAAGAACCAGGCCAGCGGCAACGTCACCCCGAGTTTTCGATAGAAGCCCCAGCCCATCCTCCGCCGACCGGGGACCTCCTCCCGAGGGAGCTCGCCGGACTCCCGCGAGCGCAGGACGCACACCACCAGCGCAAAACGGACCAGGCTGCGCAGGATGAGGACCAGGGCGAATATCCCGCCCACAAGCCCCGTCATGCTCACGGAGAGCACCAGCGTCGCCGGCCACCGCCGCAGGTACGCGGGAAAGGCCAGCGACAGTGTGCCCCAGAGCGCGGTGTGCCGGTCGATCCGCCCCTCGGAGAGCGCGGACGCCAGGACCGCCGCCCCCGCCTTGGCCGACCCCAGGCTGAGCGTCAAAGCAAGCCCCACCAGAGGACCGATGCCGTGCCGGCGCAGCCAGGGCATCATCCTCCGCATCAGCCGGTCGGCCAGCCCCCACCGCAGCACCAGATCCCCGATCAGGAGCCCCAGCAGGATATCGAACGTCAGCCAGAGCTCGCCCCGGAGAAGTGCCTTCAACTCCATCGAATACCTCACACCTCAACATCACGCCACGAAGACGGACGCAGGGGCCTTGCCCCTGCACCCCAGCCGGGGAACGTGTTCCCCGGCGCTCATTAATATGGGGGCTTCGCCCCCACCCCCCACGCCGCTATCCTGATAGCGGCGGCCCCGGCAGGTTTTACCCATCAACTGCCAAGCTGGGGTCCCACATAAGCAGACCGCCAACGAGCAGAAGCGAGTTGAGCGGGTCGCTTAGGGGCTTCATCAGGGGGGCTTCACTAATTCAGCATTCCCTTAAAAGCTAACGCCAGAGCAGCAGGACCGACAGATACTCCCCGGCCGCCGCAAGCGCCTCGTCCCCGGAGAGGATACGCTCGTCCGGCAGCCCCGCCCGGTCCACCCGGACCATCTCCCGCCAGGGCCCCGCGCGCAACACCAGCGGGCGCAGCCCGTCCCCCAGCGCGCTCGGCTTGTAGAGCGCCGCGGCGTCCGCGGCCCTCAGGGCCGCCTCGATCCTTCCGGGCTCCGCCGTGCCGGGGACGATGCAGAGCACGTCCTCCCCCAACGCCAGGAAGCGCCGCGCGCAGGCCGCGGCCAGGGAGTGCGCGGACACTCCGGGCACGAGAACGAGCTCCAGGTCCGGGACCAGCTCCTTCCAGACGTCGTAGAGGTAGGCGCCGGTCGCATAGAGCGCCGAGTCCCCGATCACCGGCAATACGACGTTCTCCGCGCCCTCCCACCGGGGGCGGAGCTCCTCCAGCCGCCTCCTCAGGGCGGCGTCGCGCCCGTGCGCGTCGTGAATCATGGGGAAGACCACCGGCACGGTGGCGCCATCCCTCAGGTGGGCGCGCACCGCCCCCTCCGCGACGCTCGGCCTCCCGTCCCGCGAGTGCGGGATCAGCACCAGGTCCGCATCCTCGAGGGCGCGAAGCGCCCCCGCCGTCACCATGTCGGGGTCGCCCGGCCCCACCCCCGCGACGATCAGCCTCAAGCGATCACTCCCCGTAAAAGATGCGGATCAGGGCCCTGCCGCCCCGTTCGAGCCCAAGCAGCGAGGGCCGGCTGAGCCAGCTCTCGGGCACCTCGGCCACCCGGACATGGGACAGGGCCCCGGCCCAGGGCCGGCGGCGCACGTCCTCCGCCGTGGAGGCGTTCATCGCGCCGTGCTGGACGAGGTAGACGTCCAACCCGCCATTGGCGGCCCCGAGCACGCGCTCCAGCCCCCAGGGCGCCAGGGCGCTCCCGGCCCTCAGGGGCACGGCGCCCGCGGCCGCGTTCTCCCCTCCGGCCAGCGCCACCAGCCGCGCGGCCCAGGAGTCGGGCGCGCAGGTATGGAGCTCCCTGGCCGTGGCCTCCACGAAGACGCGCGGGGCGCTCCTCTCCCCGCGGGCCGCCCGGGCCTCGGCCGCAATCTCCGTTCGAAGCGTCTCGAGCCGCCGGACGCCCGCCTCGGGCTCCAGCCCCAACGCGTCGGCAAGCGCCCGCAGGTAGTCGGCAAACCCGTCCCACCCGGGCGGGTCGAGCACCTCCACCCTCACGCCGGCGCGGGTAAGCACCCCCGACAGGTTGGGGTTCATCCGCTCCACCTGCCCGCGCAGGAGCACCACGTCGGGCTTCGCCGCCAGGATGGACTCCGCCCCCGCCTTGGGCGAGAAGCGGGGCAGGTTCGGGAGCAGGTCGGGGTCGTCGTTCTCGGAGACCCCGACCAGGAGTTCCCCGCCCCCCAAGGCAAGCACGTTGTCCGTGTGACCGGGATAGAGCGAGACCACGCGCAGCGGCGCGGCAAGGACCGCCGGGGCACAGGCGCAAAACAGAAGAGTCACCAGCAGGAGCAGCCCCATCTTTTTTTCGTGCCTTTTAAACGGGGTGCAGGGGCCTACGGCCCCTGACGGGGTGGAGGGGCGGAGCCCCTCCGTCGTCCCACCGTTCGTTGTCTTCATCGTATCGTTCATTCTGTCGTTCATTCCGCCAGGGCGCGCCACAGCACGTCCCCCCTTTCGGATCGATAGGGCAGAAACTCCGCTCCATAAAGCCCTTTCAAGGTCTCTTTGTCCAGAGCGGACGCCGGGCCCTGCGCCGTCAGCCGCCCGTCCCTCAGGGCCATGAAGGAGTCAGAGAAGGGCAGCGCGGCATTGAGGTCATGGGCAGCGGCGACGACGGTCTTTCCCTCCCGCGCCAGGGTTCTCAGGACGGAGAACACGCGGGCCGCCTGGTTGGGGTCGAGCGCCGACGTGGGCTCGTCCAGCAAGAGGATCGGGGGGTCCTGGGCGAGCACGGAGGCCAGCAGCACGCGCTGCGCCTCTCCGCCCGACAGCTCCGTCGCGCGGCGCAGCAGCAGGTGGGCCACATCCATGCGCTCCGCCGCCGCCGCGATGCGCTCCTCGTCCTCCCCGGTCAGCCGCGAGAACAGGCCCCGATGCGGAAGGCGTCCCATCCCGATAACCTCCCATACGGAGAAGGGGTAGACCGTTCGGAACTGCTGAGGGACCACGCCCACCCGGCGCCCGAACTCCCGCCGGGAGAGGGTCCGGGCCTCACGCCCGTCCAGGGTCAGGGTCCCCCTGTAGGGCTGCAGTCCCGCCAGGACCCGGAGCAGGGTGCTCTTGCCGCTGCCGTTGGGTCCGATCAGGGCCGTCAGGCAGCCTGAGGCTATCTCCCCATCGAGCCCATCCAGGACGGAACGCTCGCCGTAGCAGGACGTCAGGTCCCCGAACCGGAAGGACGGCCGCGCCATCGGGTCACCGTGCCCCGCGCCGCATCAGGAGCCAGCAGAAAAAGGGCCCTCCGATCAGCGCGGTGAGCACGCCGACCGGCAGCTCGCCCATCCGCTGGGCGAACCCGTCCGCAGCGGCCAGCAGGGTCCCCCCCGCCAGGAAGCAGAGCAGCGACAGAGGCCGATGGGCGGGGCCGACCGTCAGGCGGACGAGGTGCGGGACGACGAGCCCCACGAACCCCACGATGCCGAACCGGCTTACCGCCGCGGCGGTTCCCAGGGACGCGGCGCAGAGCAGGAGACGCCGCAGCTTCGCCTCGTCGACGCCCAGCATCGCGCCCCGCCCCTCGCCCAGCGACACCGCGTCGAGCATGGGGCCGCAGGCCCAGGCGGGGAGCAGAACGAGAACCGCGGCCGCCCAGACGGCGGCGGCCCCCTCGGGCCCCGCCCCGGAGAAGCTGCCCATCAGCCACAGGACAATGGCCCCCAGCCGATCGTCCGCTACGGCCTTGAGAAACGTCACCCCGGCGGAGAGGACCGCGTTGGCGATCACCCCCGCCAGGACCAGATGCGCCCCGCCCCCTCCGCTCCGCCAGGCGATGAGCCCGACGAGCCACAGCGCGGCGACGGCGCCCGCAAAGGCCATGGGCGTCACCAGGGCGGAGTTGAGGATGAGGCCGCAGGCCCCGCCGAAGGCCGCCCCGGCGGCGATGCCCAGGGTGTAGGGCTCGGCCAGCGGATTTGAGAGAAGACCCTGGAGCACCGCCCCGGAGACCGCCAGCAGGCCGCCCGTCCCGACGGCGGCGAGGAGGCGGGGCAGCCGGACCGTCCGGACGATCAGCGCCTCGGGCAGGGTACGCTCCGCCTCGGGCAGTCCGGGCCACAGCAGGGCGGCCACGCGGGAGAGCGGGATGTCCCACTCCCCCAGCGCGAGCCGCCAGACCGCCGTGGACGCCAGGAGCCCCAGCAGCACCGCCCCGAGGACCCATCGCCGGCGTCCCCGTTCCGACCGGTGTGCGGAGATATCCATCGCCTGCCCGATGCCGGGTGGAAAAGGAAATCGGGAAAGTTGAAGAAAAACCCTACCGCATCATCTCGCGGATGCGGTCCACGAACACCTTCGCCATCTGCGGGTCCTCGCCCAGCCCCACCAGGTAGGGCTCGATGTTCTTGTAGCCAGCCTTCTTGAGCAGGTTCAGCCACGACTCGTCGTCGTCCGCCCCAGCAAGGTCGTTGTTGGCGTGGTCGCCCGCGACGATCATGAGCGGGGAGATCACGAGTTTCTTGATCGAGGGGTTCCGCTTGAGCTCCCGGATGACATCCTCGATCATCGGGGCCGCCTCGACCGTCCCCAGGAAGAATTTTCCGTGGGCGGCGCGGTCCAGGGAGAGCTGGAGCTGGCTGTACATGGCATTGGCGATGTGATGCGGCGTGCCGTGGCCCATCAGGACGATCGCCGTTCCCTTCTGCTTCAGGTAGGGCGCGAAGCGGTCCATGAGGATCCTGGCCATGCGGTCGCAGTCGGGCACGCTGTGGAGGTAGGGGACCCCCAGCTCGATCTTCTTGAACCCGTACTTGCCCTTGAGCGAGGCGAAGGCATCGACGACGTTCCGCATCTCGTCGTACTCCTCGCCTGGGATGATGTGGGTGGGCATGACGTAGACGTGGGTGAAGCCCTCGTCGTTCATCCTGGCCAGGGCCTCGACCGGGGTCGGGACCTCGATGTTCTGCTCGCGGGCGATCTTCCTGCGGATGATGTTGGACGTGAAGGCCAGACGCACCTCCGCGTCGGGGAAGGACTTTTTGGCGCTGTCGACGAGGTTGTCGATGGCCTTCCGCGCCTCGGGCATGGAGGTCCCGAACGAGGCGATCAGGATGCCCGTCCGGTCGGGTTTCTCCTGGTCATGAGGGTCGGCGAAGGCCGCGGATGCACCAAAAAGAACCGTGAACGCCATAAAAGCAAACAGGGATTTCATCATCATTCATTCTCCTCTCCCACAATCGCGTCCAGCTCCGTGCAGCAGGACGCCGGACACAAAAAAAGACACGCCCTCCTCGTCGTGTCTCGCCCTTTTACAGCGCCATTTACCTGCAAAGGAGTTCGCCCACGCAAACATCACTTCCCTTCCACCTGCGAGCGCGATATCCTGACTTCCCCTCATCCTCCTCCACCCCCTTCCCGGAGGACGTTTTTCAACGGGCCCTCCAGTGGGTGATGCGCGCGGATTCGTCCGGGTCACAGTGGCGGGGCCGTGCGGGCGTCGCACCCGCTTCCCGCGTCCGCAGGGACCTGTTCAGTTTTCAGCGTACTGCACATCATTCATTCAACCACAGGAGAAAGAGGTTGTCAATGCAAAGGAGAGTGAGACCAAGAAGGAGAA
>CAUPUB010000043.1:0-18526 GCA_963514535.1 uncultured Fretibacterium sp. | reverse complement strand
TTCTGCCGAGCTGGATGCCCTCGGTTCTGCCGAGCTGGATGCCCTCTATCCTGCCCTTTTCAATTCCCTTGCGTTCCAGGATACTGACGTACATGCGCCCCGCCTCCCTTGCCTCTTCCAATGCGCTCTCCCACTCTTCGTACTCCCGAGAGCTCGCGTCCTCCGTCAGGTGAATGACGCCCTCCATAAACACCAGAAGCTGTGCCTTGTCCGCGTGGGACCAGCCTCGATCCTCCAAAAGCCCCAACATCTCTTTTAGATAATCCAACTTACGAGCTTCGCTGCCCCGGCTCTTCCATGCCCTGAGTCCCGCAAGATGAGCCAAGTCAAAGGGGTTCTCGCTCGCCTTCAGCGCTTCCTCGTCACCCTCGTAGAGTTTGAATACCGGAAACTCGTAGCTCACCCTGGTCCCGTAGCCCTCCCAGCGATAGACGCCGCTGGACTGCTCCTTTGACAACGGTTCGATGAGAAGGGCCAGAGCAATCACAGGATGCCGATAGCGCCCTTCAAGCAACCCCCGGTAGCGGTGCATTCTGAGGGGAAAGTCCTCGTTCCCGCCCCTGCCCTGCACCTCAGTGTGGAGCAGAATCCAAGGCTCCTCACCGGAGAGAAGCGGAACCTGGGCCAGGAGGTCAACAAAGCGGTTCCCATCCGGTTCTCCTCCCTCATACTGACGGGTAAAGCGGGCTAAGCGACGCAACTCCTTATCGAGAAAGACAACGTCCCGTTTATCGTCAATATCCTCGGCCAGGTCGGGCAGAAGGGACTGGAGCATGGGGATGAAGAAGCGGGCCAGCAAGTCCTTCCAGAGCAGGTCGTCATGGCGTGATTCTCCGCCGTCCTTTGTCTTAGTATTCGCCGAGTGACTCTTCCCTTTTGGGCCCAAGCCCTCACCTCGTTTCGTAATGATACAGGCTTCGTCAACGCCAGTATAGCAAAAGTCGGGGCTGTTCCGATAGGGGATATCACTTGGAGATTCCGTTGAGGAGCAGGCGGAGTCGAGCCGGGAAATCGCCTCGGGCATCGATGCTACGACAAAATCGACGGTGGACATGCTCCAGAACATGGAGATGATACAGAGCTCCTCGGATGAGACGGCTAAGGTGGCGGAGGAGGTCGCGAAGCAGGCGGACGGCCTTGCGGTCCTGGCGGACAGGCTGAAGGGGGCCTTGTCGCGCTTCAAGGTGTCCTCTGGCGGTGCTTCGGGCGCCGGGCGGGTGGCTTTGAAGGGCTGATTCCAAAGCCAGAATGTATAAGAGGAAAGAGCAGAGGGGAGCGGCACTGGCGCTCCCCTCTGCTCTTGAGTGATACACACGTTATGCAGTGAACCCTTGCGGTTCGTGACCCTCAGGCCCCCGGCTCTCGATGCGGGGAGGCTAGGGCAGCATCCCCACCATCTCGTCCGCTCCATCAAGCATGTCCTTGGCAAATTTCTCCGCCGTCGTCGTGGACTCGCAGAGCGTCGGCCACCACAGAGCCAAAGCCGGGTCGTCCAGCAAAGCCTCCGCGCTCTTATCCCCGTAGCGCATGTGGAAGTGGGTGAACCCGTCGGGGGTATCCTTGCCCGCCGGCCGCAGGGCAAGAACCTTGTAGGGCCCCTCGGCCTCGGCCTTGAAGACGGACCACGGCAGGGGGAACCCCATGAAATTCCGGACTTCGATGCCGTCGAAGACGTAGGACACCGTCGCCTTGACGGCCCCCTTGTCGTCCAGGAAGGTGAACGAATTCCCCTCCACCTTCGCCCCGCCGGCGAAGTCGGATCTCAGCATCGTCTCTTTGAAGAAGCTTTTTACGGCCTCCGGCGTATAGGTCTTCCCCTTCGCTGCGGCCTTCTTCGACACCGCCTCGTAGACGGGATTCATCAGGGGGTCGTCCAGGAAGCTGATGGGGTTCACCCAGGCGTCCTTCCAAGGCTCGAATGGGCCTGTTGTTTTTGCCAAGGTTGCAAAAAAGGCAGCTCCCGCCTTCGTATTCTCAGCCGCGGCTTCGGCAGTCGTATCCCACTTAACGAAGGTCGGCCACCACCACGTGAGCAGCTTTTCAGCTATTGCGTCACTCCGGCTCGGGCCAAAGTGCATATGCCAATGCTCAAGCCCATCACCATGCCTTTCCGGCTTTCCGAGAGCCAGGTACTTGAATGACCCGAGATAACCTTCCCGCACGGCATCGTTATCAGCCTCCGCGCTCATAGCCTCAAACAGATGCCACTCCATTGTTTCGCCCATGGCATTTTGTTTTTGGGTTCCTCTGGAGGCGTACTTCAGCTTGCACAGGACTTTCTTATTGTTATCCAGTAAGCCGATCGTATCGCCCTCCACCTTGAACCCAGCCACAGTCGCCGTATAGTACATGTTGTGAAGGAAGCCTTTAACGCCCTCCAGAGAGTAGCCTGCCACGCCTTCTTTCTGCATCGCGGCATAGATGGCTTCATAGACGGGCTTCATCTCTGGAGCATTAATAAAGCTGCTGTAGCTCTTCCACTCCCCCTTCCAATCGTCCAACACCCCGACCTGGGGCTGCGGCTGCGGTTGAGGTTGGGGACTGGGCTGAGGGCTGGGATTGGACTCCGGGGTGTTGTGGGGGGACCCGCCGCACCCGCCGAGCGCCAGCAGAGCGAGAAGAAAAACGCACAGAAGAGCGCTGAAACGAAACTTACTGCCTTTCACGATAACCACTCCTTACTGTTTGTAATAAAAAACTTCGTTAGATATTATACTACGATAATGCCCTTGGCTGTACAATCTAGGTGGCTAGATTGTACAGCCAAGCGGTAAAAACGATCGGAGTTACCTGTCGTTTTTCGGGGAATGGTGGTATATTAAACAGGATTGGATTCAACCTTGAGAGGGATTTGTCGCTGAAGAAACGGGGTATTCAAATGCAGGAAGTCAAGAAAGTCATCACGGAGGTTGGCACGAACGAGTGGCAGGTCGTGGTTTTCTTCCTGGGGGAACAATCCTTTGCGATCAACGTCGATAAGACGAGGGAGATTCTGCGTTGGCCGGGGTGTCGGGTTATCCCCGATTCCCCCAAGGCCCTGATCGGGATCACCTCCGTCAGGGGCGAGGTCCTTCCCATGGTCGACCTGCGCGTTTTTCTGGGCATTGAGCCCTCGGTGGACCTCGACCAAAGCAAGGTGATCATCGCCGAGTTCAACGAGGTCAAGCTGGGCTTTGTGGTTGACGCGGTGGAGCGGATTTACCGCATCAACTCGGAGGACCTGGACTCCAGTCTGACGGGCAAGTACCTTGGGGAATGGATCCTCTACGTCATCAAGCGCGACAGTCGGAACGTCCTGCTGCTGGATTACGAGGCCATTGTGCAGACGATCAGCCCGCAGCTCTCCATACAGGGCAAGTGGGATCCCTCCCGTGCCGCCGCCCTGATCGAGGGGGTGGAGGACCCGACCGCAATTCGCATCATCGTGGCGGAGGATTCGCCCCTCATCCGCAAGCAGATCAAGGATTCCCTCGCGATGGGAGGCTTTACGAACCTCCAGCTCTGCTCGGACGGGAGGGAGGCCTACGATGCGATCATGAAGGAGGGGGAGCATTTCGACATCCTGGTGACCGACGTCGAGATGCCTCGCCTGGATGGGCTTGCCCTGACCCGCCGCATCAAGGAAAATCCGGCGACGAAGGATCTGCCGATCATCGTCTTCTCCTCCATTATGGCGGAGGACATCAAGGTCAAGGCAGCCAGCGTCGGGGCACGCTATCAGATCACCAAGCCGGAGATAGCCCAGTTGGTGGAGTACGTAGCCCGGATCGTCCGCGAGGGGCAGGAAGCGGCTCAGGCTTCCGACGTTGCCTAGCGAAGGGCCTCGCGGTCAGACCGGCGAGAGCTTCGTTGTAAAGGGGCCAAAAAAAAGGCCAATGAGCCGTATGCCGGTAAATTGAAGGTCTGAGATTAAATATAGGAGGACGCTTTGCTTCCTTACTGGAATTCGGATCTGGACCTCGAGGTCGCGTCCTGGTTCCCCTTCGGGGTGGATTATCAGCCGATCTCCATGAATTGTCCCCTCAGCCCAAGGCTGAGGAGGGTGGCGGCGTCCTGTCTCGACCGGGGGAGCGAGTTCTTCTTTATGTCCTCGCTTGGGACGGGGCTCATAGGAAGCCTGATGCGCGACAGCTTCTATAGGATCAAGCCCCAGTGGGTATCCAGCTTGGGGTTCATGATGATTCTGGGTTACTCCCCGCGTATGGAGCACCTCATAGGCGCCGGGTTCGGCGGCTCGGAGGAACTTTCCGCCGGGGTCGCCTTCTGCTCCCTCTGGAACGGGGACGTGTTGCTGGAGAACGTCAAGGTGATCGTCCTGGTGAGCGAGGGGATTTTTTTTGACGAGGAGAAGTTTTTGACGGACTTCGAGGGGATGCTCGCCTCCCAGGACGGGGACCCGGGCCTTGCCTTCTTTGCGGAACAGTTTGGATATCGGCGTTTCTGTATGGCTTACGAGACGGACGATCCGCTTCAGCTTCGGATCAGCAGGTTGCTTTACGAGATGGAGTTTGCCGAGACCCGGCAGATGGTCGGCCCATCCCCCGAGGTCTCTTTCCCTCCGTTTTTTGGCCTTGTCCCGGTAGAATAGCAGGCGTTCCGATCCACCTGAGGAACTGGAGAGACGGCGGAATGAAAATGGAGGTCATGTGCGGTGCAGGAAGGAAATAAGAGCGATGTCAAGATCGGATCGGCAAAGAGCGATTTCCCCGAGTACCTGGGAAAGGTGAGGAGCCTTGTCCACGAGGGGCAGGGACGCGGTTTTGTCACGCATCGAGATATCGAGCGGCATGTCCCGGTAGAGGTTTGGGACCCGGATACTCTGGACAATATCCTGAGCAACCTCCAGGAGCTGGGGATCGAGGTCGTCGAGGGGGAGACTCAGAGTAAGGTCCATGCCCCCGTCGGGGTTGGGGAGGAGCTGCTCCCGTCCCTGGACGGGGACTTCGGCAGGCTGGACGACATCCCTCTGACGGACCCGGTGCGCATGTACCTGAGGGAGATCGGCAAGGTCTCCCTTTTGACGGCGGAGGAGGAGGTCGTCCTGGCCCAGCGCATGGAGGAGGGGGATGTCAAGGCGAAGCAGAAGCTCGTCGACGCGAACCTCCGCCTGGTGGTCAGCATCGCGAAGAAGTACATTGGGCGCGGGATGCTCTTTCTGGACCTGATACAGGAGGGTAATCTCGGCTTGATCCGGGCCGTGGAGAAGTTCGACTATCGCCGGGGGTTCAAGTTCAGCACCTACGCTACCTGGTGGATTCGTCAGGCTATTACCCGCGCCATTGCAGATCAGGCTCGGACGATCCGCGTGCCGGTCCACATGGTGGAGACCATCAACAAGATGGTGCGCATCTCCCGTCAGCTCGTGCAGCAGCTGGGCCGCGAGCCAACGGACGAGGAGATTGCCGCGGAGATGGAGATAGAACCCTCCCGGGTCGAGGAGATACGTCGCATATCCCAGCTTCCGGTCTCCCTGGAGACCCCGATAGGGGAGGAGGAGGACAGCCAGCTGGGCGACTTCATCGAGGACCGGGACCTGCCGAGCCCGGACGAGGCTGCGGCGGGTCATCTGCTTCACGAGCAGATCGAGGAGATGTTGGCCACGCTGTCCAGTCGGGAGCGGGAGGTGCTTCACTACCGCTTTGGCCTGGAGGACGGGCACTCCTACACCTTGGAGGAGGTCGGGCGCAAGTTCAACGTGACCCGGGAGCGGATCCGGCAGATCGAGGCCAAGGCGCTGAGGAAGCTTCGTCAGCCCAGTCGTAAACTCAAGGATTTTCTGGATTGATCTCGGCTGTGCGTGCATCTTTGCCGTCGTTGTCCCATCTTTTGGGGAGGTTATTCGTATGACGTCTTCAAAAAAGAGCGCTGTGTTGTTGATATGCGGTGTGTTGGCAATAGGGGGGTGGGCTTTCGGCGCCAGGTGGAGCGCGGACGCGGCGGTCCGGCCGCTCCGCCCCGCTGCGGCCAAGGCGTCCGAGGAGAAAAAAGGGGAGACTGTGGAAGTGGGGTCAGATTTGAAGGCCCTTGCGAAACGTAAAAAAACTGTAACCACCCTCACAGGCTTTCCCGCTGGGACCCTGCCCGGGGATAAGGTGTCGGGAGAATCGGCCTCCGGAAGTGGTGGGGATGGGGCGTCGGCCTCTTCTGCGGGACGGGTTGTCCTCTCCGGAGAACCGATGACGCCTCTTATTGGCGCATCTCAACTGGGGCTTCCTCTGGATCGTATCTTTACGATAGCCGATCATGCGGGGTATAGCCTTGTCCTGCGCAGACGCTACGTGGCGTCGGCCCTGGACGCCCCATATTCCTATTCCCTGATGAAGGGGCGGCGGCGGTTGGCCACGCTTTTTTTCGATCGAAGTCTCAAATTGTCCATGATACAGTAGCTGCGGCTATAGCCACAAGGGATTTTGGGTAAAACAGGGAAAAGGGGCGGGCGCCGTTTAAACCCTCTGGGGAATGGAGTTGATCTGCATTGAATGGGAAGACGGGCACCTTCCCCCTGAAGGGGGATTTTTTTGCATTTTCGGAGATCAAGGTCGTCCTGATCTCGCTGGCACACGGCGTCAACGACATGTATGCGGCGTTTCTGCCCACCTTCGTCCCCCATATCAAGGCGTCGCTGGGGTTGGATTACGCGCTGACGGGAGCGCTCAGCCTCATCGTGGGGCTTTGTCACATCGTGGGACAGCCCGTGATCGGCTACTTCTGCGACCGCATCCGGCGCCCCTGGCTCATGATGGTCGGCCCCCTGCTCTGCGGCTTGGGGGCCGTCATGCTTCCAGGTGCGGGAAGCTATGGAGGAGCCCTCCTCTTCGCCGGGCTCTGGGGGGTGGGGAGCGCCCTGTTCCACCCTCAGGGCAGCGGGGGGATCGGGTATGTGGCGAGGCCGGAAAAACTGCCGTTTGCCCTGACCCTGTTCAACATCTCCGGGACGGCTGGAGTCCTGATCAGTCCCGTCGTTGCCGTCTTCGTGGTGGAGCGGTTCGGATATGGAGGCCTTTGGGTCACGCTTCTCCCTCCTCTCCTGCTTGCCCCGCTGATCTATAGTTTTATGCCGTTTCTCCGGGAGGCGCTTCCTCCGCGTACCGAAGGCGGCTCGGGGTTCTGGAGGAGCTTCGGTGGGGTGTTCGCGGTGCTCTTCCCCGTATGGGCCGTCGCCGTGATCCGGGATGTCGTGTTCCAGTGCGTGCGCTTTTTCCTGCCGCTGAAGATTGCGGCCGAGGGCGGTTCTCTGGATGCCATCGGAGCCGTCCTCTTCTGCATCACGCTCGGAGGAACCCTGGCGATGATCCCCATCGAACGGCTGTCCCGGAGGGTAAGCATCAGGACGATCCTGGGGCTGACCCTGCTCCTGGGGGCGCTTTTCCTGACGTCGGCCTCGTTGGCCTCGGGGCTGCTCTCGACCTCCCTCTACGTCGTTGGGGTCTCCTGCATCTACTCCACCATACCCCTCACCGTGGTCCTGGCCCAGACTCTGATGCCCCATGCCCGGAGCGTCGCAAGCTCGGTGGTCATGGGGCTTGCGTGGGGGACGGCAAACGTGGCGCTCTACCCCCTGGGACAGCTTGCGGACAGGATCGGCATTCACGATACGACGCTGATCCTCGGGCTGCTGCCGCTGCTGGGCCTGCTCTTTCTGCTCTCACCCGTGTTCCGGGAGGAGCGCCGAGGATCATGATAAGATAACATGATCGGCTTTTTGCCGGGCTTCTGGAGGTCATAGCGATGTTATCCTCGGAGTTTCTCGTTGAGCTTGCGGAAAAAGTTTATGGGACGCTCAGCTCCCTGGAGGGAACGCTCCGTCCCCTCCAGGGGGAGGAGGGTGCCACGTTTTCCACGGGAGGGGGAATCTCCGCTCCTCATGTCCTTGCGGGCCTTTCCTCGGAGGAGGGGCCGTGCTTCTTCGTTAAAACCCTTACCGAGCTGATGGAGGAGAGGGGCGTCGGAGACGCGGAGGTGAGCTCCAGAGTGGGCTGGACCCCGGAGGACATGGTCGCTCTGCGTGCCGAGGGGCAGTGTCGTCCCGTCAAGGAGCAGATCTTTGCTTTCGGCCTGGCGCTCGAGCTGGAACGGGACGAGATGCTTCGACTTCTTGCCTCGGCAGGGTATGCGTTGTCGGAGGATGAGGTCTACGATATCGTCCTCCTTCATTGTCTCGATAAGGGCGTGTTTGGCCTGGAGGATGTGAATGAGGCCCTGAAATGCTTCAACCTGAAACCCATCGTGCTCAGGCCCTGGAGGGGCCGGCCGACCTGGGGTCCCGGTCCGGACGGTCCGAGTACGTGAATTCTGGAGGTTTTTTATTATGGACGGCAGGAATTTCTACATCACCACCCCCATCTATTACGTCAACGACATTCCCCACATCGGACACGCCTACACGACGATAGCCTGCGATGTCATGAGCCGCTACAAGCGTATGAAGGGCTTTGATGTGCGCTTCCTCACAGGTACGGACGAGCACGGGCAGAAGATCCAGACCGCCGCGGAGGCGAAGGGGATGACGCCGCAGGAGCTGGTGGACAAGATCCACGTCAACTTCAAGGAGCTCTGGAAGGTCCTGGATATCGGCAACGACGACTTCATCCGCACCACCGAGCCGCGCCATATCCGCGTGGTCCAGGCCATGTTCGGGAAACTGATGGACCAGGGGGACATCTACAAGGGGACCTACGAGGGGCAGTACTGCGTCCCCTGCGAGACCTACGTTCCCGAGTCCAGCGCCGGGGAGGGCAACACCTGCCCGGACTGCGGACGGCCCCTGATCCTGATGCAGGAGGAAAGCTACTTTTTCCGAGCCTCAAAATACGTTCCCGGGCTGATCGAACATTACGAAAAGCACCTGGACGGGGTTATGCCGCGCGTTCGCTACAACGAGATCATGAGCTTCCTCCGGGGGGAGGTTCGGGATCAGTCCGTGTCCCGGACGACCCTCAAGTGGGGAATCCCGATCCCGGGCGATGAGAAGCACGTGATTTACGTCTGGTTCGACGCCTTGATCAATTACGCCACGGCGGTGGGGTATCTGGACGATCCCGCGATGTTCCGGAAATACTGGCCGTCCGTCCGGCATGTGGTGGGCAAGGACATCATCCGCTTCCACTGCGTCATCTGGCCGCTCATGCTCCTGGCCCTGGGGCTGGAGCCCCCCGTCTCGGTCATCGCCCACGGCTGGTGGACGGTCGACGGTGAGAAGATGAGCAAGTCCAAGGGCAACGTCGTGGACCCCTTCAAGATGGCGGAGCTCTACGGGGCCGATGCCTTCCGTTATTTTCTGCTTCGCGAGGTGCCCTTCGGCCATGACGGGGACTTCTCCGAGGCTGCGCTCGTCGGGCGCATCAACAGCGACCTGGCGAACGACCTGGGCAATCTTTTGAACCGCACGCTCCAGATGATCGTCAGCTACCGGGGGGGAACCGTCCCGAGAGGGGCTCTCGACGACACGCTGGACGCCGAGCTCCGTGCGCTTGCGGCGGCGACGCTGGAGCGCGTGGACGACGCCATGGAGCGCTTTGCCTTCGACGAGGCCCTGAAGGCGATCTGGGCGCTCATTGGGCGCGCCAACAAGTACATCGACGAGACCATGCCCTGGAAGCTGGCTAAGGAGGGGCAGGAGAAGAGGCTGGACTCCGTGCTCCTGAGCCTGTACGAGGCGCTTCGCCTCTCGGCCCTGCTGGCCGCCCCCTATATGCCGGGGACGTCGCGGCGAATCTGGGAGCAGCTTGGACTCGACGGCTCCCCCCTGGAGCTCCTCTACGACGATTTCGTCTGGGGCACGGGCGCCGGGACGCGGGTGCGCAAGGCCGAGGTGCTCTTTCCCCGGATCGACCTGGAGGCGTGGAGGAAGGCGCGCGAGGCGGGAGACAAGGCGGACGCCCCGCAGAAGGGTAGTCAGAAAGGCAGTTCCGCCGCTTCCGAGCACGAGCCTGAAATAGGCATCGAGGCGTTCCGTGCCGTCGAGATGCGCGTGGCGCAGATCGTCAAGGTCGAGGAGATCCCGAAGTCGCGCAAGCTCTACAAGCTGGAGGTGGACCTGGGGTACGAAAAGCGCACCGTCTGCTCCGGCATCAAGGCGTTCTTCACCCCCGGGGAACTGGAGGGCCGACGCGTGATCCTGGTGACGAACCTGAAGCCGGCGAAACTCTGCGGCATCGAGAGCAACGGCATGATCCTGGCTGCCAGCGTCAAGGTGGACGGGAACAGCGAGGCCCTGACCCTCGTGGCCCCAACGGGCGAGATCCCGCTGGGCAGCCGCGTGAGTTGAGGGCTGGAGTTCCCCGTCATGGAAGGGTTCTCTCCCGAGCGTTTCGTCAGGAGGAAGGAGTTGGCTTTCCTCCTGCGCGAGGTCGCCCTCTGGAGGGATTCCGGGATCATCGACCCGGTCCAGGCATCCGTCATTGAGGGGCTTTATGCTCCGAGGAAGGGGCATTTCCCTCAGGTCCTGCTGGGGCTGGGGGGGATGCTCATCGGCCTGGGGTTCCTGAGCGCCGTCGCCGCGAACTGGCTGGACATGCCCCGCGCCTTCCGCGCTGTCCTGATCGTGCTCTGCTACCTGTTTTCCATCCTTGCAGCCTGGCGGGCGGAGGCGGAGTTTCCGCGCACGTCACGGGCCTTCCTGTTGCTGGGAAGCTTCATCTACGGCGGGGGCATCTTTCTGATGGCGCAGATGTTCCACCAGGGCGGGCACTGGACTACGGCTATCGCCTGGTGGTTTGTGGGGGTACTGCCCGCCGCCCTGCTCTTTCGCGACTCGTTCCAGGTGCTTCTCATGCAGGCGCTCGCGATTGTCTTTCTGTATGGATTCCATGCCCCGTGGTTCGGTCTGTTCGGCGGCCTCTGGGATGCTCCACGGTTCTCTGTCGTGGATTTCCTGCGGAGCCTCTTCTTACCTCCCCAAAGGATCCTGATCGTCTCGGCCCTGTGGGCGGCCTGGTGGCGTCTGGGGGAGCGCAGACGCCTCTGTTTCGGCATGAACGTTTTCACAACCCTTTCCTTCGTCAGTCTGCCGCTCTTCACCTGTCTCTCGGACCCAGCGCTGGATTTGGTCGTGCTGGGCGGCATCGGGGTGCTGATGGTCCTTTGCTCCTTCGGAGAACGGAAGGGTGACCTGGAGGGGTGGGGGATTATGCTGACGGGGGTTTGCGGGCTCTTCCTCACGATTTCCCAACTCTGGCGCGACTCCGTTCTGCCGTACTGCCTCCCCAGGTTCAACGCGCTGGTCATCGGGATGGGGTTTTCCTCACCCGATATCGCCTTTGCGGTGCTGTCGGCCCTGATTCTCTCCCTGCTCATGCTCTGGCTGACCTGGAGGGGGCGCACCCTGGCGACCACCTTTTTCTGCCTTTTGGTGCTGCGCTATTATTTCGACCGCTTCTACGACTTCATGCCCAAGGCCGCGTTCTTCACGGTGGGCGGCCTCCTGCTGATCGCCTTGGGCTTTTTCCTGGAGCGGGTGCGCCGAAGGGCGAAGCGGATCAGAACGAGCCTCGAGGAGGGGAAAAGGGCATGAGGGGATTGAGACGCTATCTCACCGCGGCCATCCTGCCCCTGTGCGTGCTTCTGGCCGCGCCGGTGAGGCCCGCGCTGATCCTGACGTTCGGAGAGGAGGTGCGCCTCGCCACGGTTCCGTTCGATCCCCGGGACCTCTTCAGGGGCGACTACGTGACGCTCCGCTTTGCGGTGGAGGAAATCCCCCTGGCCTCGTTCGACGCCGTCTCCTGGGGCCGTGCCGCCTCCGGGGGAACCGGCGGATCGGAATCGGTGGAGATGAAGCTCGCAAAGGATTGGTACGTATCCCTTAAGCGGGACGCGTCGGGCATATTTTCTCCCGAGGGGGTCGGGACGTCCCCGCCTGTTGGGCAGCCCTATCTGAGGGGGACGTTTCGTGCCGCCTCCGGCGGCTCCGTGGCGAGGCTCGACTTCGGACCCGGGCTCGAGCGTTTCTACCTCAGGGAGAACACGGGCCGCGCTCTGGAGGACGCCGCACGAAAAGGCCGCATCGAGGCGATCGTGAGGGTATGGCGGGGGATGCCCGTCATCGTCTCGCTGGACGTCAAGCCGAGAGAACCGTCGACGAACTGAGTGCGAACGCCCCCTCCCTGAAACGGGAGGGGGCGTTTCTTCATTCGCTTGTTACCGTTCGCTTGTTACCGTTCGCTTGTTGCCGTTGAATCAGCGGCGGTGTGCGTCTGCGGCGACGAAGGAGAGCCCCGCCCTCGTCAGGGCCTCCGCGGTCGTGTTCACGGCCTTGTGCTTCAGCAGATAGTTTCCCAACAGGACGTCCAGCTCGCCGGACGCCTCTATTTCCTTCTTGTCCCGGAAGTAGTCGAAGATGTCCGAGGGGTGGTCCAGGTCCTTTTCGTCCTCCGGGTTCCCTCCCTCGTGTTTGGCGGAGATGTTGGGGATGGTCCTTGCCAGCTCGACGAGGCCGGCCCGCCGGTCATAGGGCTGCCGGACGATGCTCTTCCACGTCTCCGTGATGTGGTGCTCGATACGGACCTGATCCTCGAGCCCCAGCTCCTTCCGCACGGCCGCGGCGCGGGCCAGGTTGTCGTCGTCGATGGAGTTGGACAGGTTGAAGCCGGAGAGAGGGGTGGATCCGTCGTCGCGCGCGAACATGCGTGCGGCCAACAGGGTCCAGAGGACGGCGTAGGGGTTGTCGTTGCCCATGAAGACCGATATCTTGAAGCGGATGTTCACGCCCAGCCGATAGAGGAGATAGCCCAGGAAGACGGTGCCCGGGTTGATGTTCAGCACCTCGTCCACGCCGTAGTTCACGTAGTAGTACAGGGCCTCGTCCACCCACTGCAGCGGATGCCCGTTGGGCTGGCCGATGCCCCCGAAGTAGCCCGTCAGGGTCTCCGGCCCCCCGAGGTGCACGTTGGAGCCGTCCGTCCCCTTGGTGTCCAGCGTCTCGACGCAGGAGGCCCCCAGGATCTTCATGGCGGCCCGAACTGCGGGGAGATCGCCCCCGTCCGCCTCCTGTTCCCTCATCTTTCGGACGCGGATGAAGCGGCCCGGGAGCACCTCGCCCCGCTCGATGCATTGCCGGGCTTCGGCGACGATCCAGGGGAAATATTGCAGGGCGCTGATCTCCAGGGTTACCGGCCTTGCCGCGTCGTACTCCCAGACGGGGCGCTCGGAGCTGACCCTGGATCGATAGGCCGAGATCGGGATGAACCTTCCCTCCTCGCGCGCCGTCATGAGCCACTCGAGATCCTTGATGTAGGGGGAGTCCAGCCTTTCGAGCCGCCTCAAAAGGCTTTCGATGCGGCCGGCCTCCCGTGCCCTGGCGTTGATCTCCTCCACCGAACCGTACTTGGCGACCACCCGCCGCAGGTCCCCGAGCAGGGGGTTGTCGGGGTTCGTCAAAAATGCGTTGAGTCCCTCCAGGACGGACGGACCAACCTGGAAATCCTGGTTCCTCACGATACCCGCCTCCTTTTCGTCCTTTCATTTTCCCGTTCTTCCCTCTCGACCTTGCGCCAGCCCTATGCTGCCCCTCGCGGGGATGGTACCATGGGGGCGAAGTATCAGGAGAGGTACCATTCATTATAGCGTCGATTTCCTGTGTATAATTGAGATGACAATGTGAAACCTGATGTCTCGGTCTTTTGCGCCGGACGAAAATCGAATGGGCGGGGAGAGTCAAGATGGAAGTCGAGATGAAAGTCAATAAGATGGAAGTCGGGATGGACGAGAAGCGGATGGTTTGGGACGTTGCCGAGGAGCTGAGGAAGGTTTTGCGGGCGAACGAGAAGAGGTTTATGACCCTTCCCGCAGTGAAGGAGAAGCTGAGTTCACAGCTTCGCAAGCATCTGGGGATGACGGGCAGGAGACTGACGGCCCTGAGCCTGAAAAAGATCTTGGAGCCCCATCTGGACGAGACGCTGGAGATCCGAACGAACGGCCGCTATACCTATCTCGTCGTCGTCGGGGATCCGGAGGATCTGATCGCGGACTTTATCGAAAAAAATCCGGGGAAGCTGGCCGGAGGACTGTCCGCCTCCCTGCCCTTCAGGAAGGCGGAGTTTCTGAGCCTGCTCAACACTCTGATGAAGGAGGGGCGCCTTTACGCCGTTCTCAAGGACGATTACAGGGCGCGTTTCTTCGTCTCCGAGGGGCCGGGGGCCGCGGCAAGGGCTGGGGGGAAAGCCGAGAGTCCGACGCCGCCCCTGGAGGACACGTTCGACGAGCGCAGGGAGCAGTTTCATGCGGCCTTTCGGGAGCTCGACCGAGGGAGCATTTTTGTCCGTATCTGCGATCTGCGTCGCCGCATGGGCTGGCCGCGCGAGGTCTTCGACGACATGCTCCGCCGGCTGCGCGACGATGAGGTTGTCCAGCTTCATGCGGGGGACGTGACACTGATGACGCCCGATCAGGTCGAGGATGGCTTTCTGGACGAGAACGGCTTCAGGATGGGGACGATGACATGGATAGGCTGAGCGGCGGCCCGAGCGATTCGGAGGGCGGAGATTTGAAGAGCGGAGATTTGAAGAGCGGAGATTTGAATGGTGGCGATATTCGCACCCAGCTGGTGGAGAACAACCCCTTCGCCTCGTCCGCGGCCCCCAATCCCTGGGATAACGCCAACCCCGACATCGACTCCCTCAACCGTACCGTCGTCGACCATATCGACCAGCTCCTGAGGACGAAGAGGCTAAACCCAGCTCTGCCCCTTGCCGGTTTGATCCTGGGGGAGCCGGGGACGGGCAAGACCCATATGCTCAAGCGGGTTCTTGGAAAGATTCGCAAGAACGGGCAGATTGCGATCTTCGTGGCGGTCAGGGCTTTCATGAACCCGGGCAGCGTCATGCGGGACCTGCTGCGGGAGGTCTTCATCAGCATGGCGCGGGAACACAGGGGCGGGAAGCTGCAGATCGACCTGCTGCTCGAGGAGCTGGATGAAAGCTACCGTGAGCGCTGCCGTGAGGAGGGGCATCCCGTCCGCTCGGGGCTGGACCGGCTCAGTCCCCTCAAGAGGCAGAAGAAACTGTTGGGGATCGATGGGGATTTCCTTCGTTGTCTGTTGCTCTACGCCGATACGGAGGACGCATCCCTGAAGGAGGATATCCTCTTCTGGCTGATGGGGGAATCCGACGAGAGCTTCTCCGAGAGGCTGGGGGTCCCCGATTGCGACCGGGACGCGATGGCGCCGGAGGCGCGGGAGGATGAGGCGTCGAAGATGCTCCTCTCCCTGGGGTATGTCCTGCGCTATGCCCGGGTCCCCATGCTGGTCTGTTTCGACCAGCTCGATGGCATGGATTCCCCGGACCTGATCAACGCGTGGGGGAAGGTGCTGAGCCTTCTGGTCAACGATGTTTCCGGGGTGCTGCCCCTGGCCTTTCTTCGCGCCGATACCTGGAACCATCGTTTTTCCCGGGTGCTGGACAGCGCTGTGGTGCAGCGTTTCAGCCGTCCCGTTCCCATGGGGAACTGCAGCCTGGATCAGGCGAGGCAGCTGGTTAAAAATCGCATCTCAGCCTTTTTCGTCGAGGGGGCGGAGGAGAAGTACCGATGGCTGATGGCCCGTCTCGAGGGGAAGTTGCGGGTGGGGTATTCCCCAAGGACGGTCATCGATTTGGCGAACCGCGCAATCCAGGAGGACGGATCGGAGCCCTCTTCGGAAAAAACGGGGGGGACGGTGTCCCTGGAGACTGTCGGAACGGACGAGGTTCAAGAGGCCGAACGTACCCTGACCGCGGCCTATCGCGAGGAGTGCGACAAGGTGGCCTCGGACCCGAATTCCTGGCCGCCCAATGCGGATCAGCTTCTGGATGCGCTGGAGATGTGGCTGGGCTCCCGGCCGGAGTTCAACGTCTCCCGCTCGGACGATAAATACGTTCGGTTGTCCGGGCAGCGCTCCGCCGGGGGCCGGGTGACGCCATGCGCCTTCATCGTCCTGACGGCCAGGAACCATCTTTCTGCGGCCGCCGCCCTGAAGCGGGGGATCGATTTTCTGAGCGCACATCCCGATGGGCTTTGCTGCTACGTCACGGACGGGCGGGCGTTTAAGGGCCCCGAAAACTGGAAGAAGGTCCATGACCTCCTTGGGCAGTTCAGGGCTCTGGAGGGGAGGGCGGTCATCCTCGAATCCGGGGGACGCGCGGCCTGGTACGGCCTCGTGGCGTTCCGAAACAAGGTCTGTAACGGAGATGTCGCCCTCTATCCGTCCTCGGGCCAGCGTCCGGCGACGCGGGAGGACTTCTCGCGCTACATGAAGGAGGGCTTCCGTCCGGAGCTCCTCGACCTGGGCGGGGAGGGCGACGCTCCGGACGATGATCCGGGCGGGGACGTTCCTCCCGCCGCGGAGCCGGGGAACGCGGATGGGAGCGCAACGGACGAGGAACGGCTGACGCGCGCCGTCCTGTCCCTGCTGGAGGGGTCTCCCATGAAGATGATGGGGGCCGAGCTCCTGGTGGGAGCGCTTCATCGCGAGGGGGTCGCTATCGGTTATCAGACGCTGCTGGCCGGGCTGAACCGTCAAAAGGCGCTCTTCCGCCTCTACCCCTCCGGAAACGGCACCCTGATCGCGATGGTGTAGGGCTATGGGTTCCCGGAGGAAACAAGACGATGTCCAGGCGCTTTCCGTCAGCGACGCGGCGCTGTGCCAGCGTTGCCCCAGGCTTTTGGCCTATCGTGGGGAGGGGAAGCGTGGGGCCTGGAAGGTCGGTATCGAGGGGAGTGGCGAGAAGTACGGTTCCCTGTTCCACAAGCATATTGCCGGAGCCTTCTTCGATGCGGCGGCCGATCCCAAAAATTCCCTGAGAGGCGAGATCCGTGCGGTCCTTACCGGAACGCGCGCCGGGGAGGCCCCGATTCGGGAACGGTTGGAGGAGCTTATTCGTACCCGTTTCTTTCTTCCCTTCCTGGATCGGTACGCGCCGAAGCTCGATACGGGGCGGGTGCTGTCCATGGCTCGGGGGACCTCGATTTGGGCGGGGTGTATGGCGGATTTTCTGGCGGGAATCCCCTTTGATCGTCTCGATCCCGACGAGGCGATGGACCGCGTGTTTCTGAGGCCGGAGCGCACGCTCCAGGCCACCTATATTTCCTCCGACGGCCGGGTGCTGGAGCTCTCGGGACGCTACGACGCTCTGCTCTTCAATCCCGATTCCTGCGAGGCGACCCTGTTTGAGTTCAAGGGATACCGATGTTCCGACCCCTCGGTGGCCCTGTCCCAGACGTTGATTTACGCCTGGCTGATCCAGAATGCCACGGGCATCCTGCCCGCCGTGCAGATCGTTTATCTGGAGGAGGAGCGTCCCGGCGTCTTCCCCTCCTCCGAGGTCAAGAGCATGATGTCCGCGCTGCCGGGCCTCTTCGATGTGGTCCTGGACGTGCTGGAGCGGCGCCTGCCCCTGCCTGTGGCGGTGAACTCCGAACTCTGCCTGCAGTGCCCCTGGAACGGGGATTGTGCCGAGGATTGGGGAACGGCCGCCGAGCCCTCCGGTGCTCCGGAAAACGTGAGGAGTGATTCCGGCGGCAAATCCTGTGATGACCCCGGCGATGATTCCGGCGAAAAGTCCTGCGATGCGGAGGGACGCGAGCGTATGGGGCAGCTGCTTGGGGCCTTGAAGGACCTTGGGCTGTCCGTTGCCGATGCGGGGGTCGTCTGCGGCCCCTGTTTCATACGGTTGAAGGTTCGCCCCGACGCCGCCAGAGGGACAACCGTGAAGAAGATAGGGAACCGGGCGGACGACCTCCAGGTCCAGATGGACCTTCCTCTGCCCCCCATGATCCAGGCTCAGAAGGGATATGTCAGCGTGGATGTCCCGCGCCTTCACCGCGAGGTCCTGCCCCTTGAAAAGCTGTTGCGGCAAGGACAGGGAGAGAGAACACGTCCCGACTCGGAGGCCGCCTTTCCCCTGGGGATCAGGGTGGATGGAAGCGTTTTTTGGGTCGACCTGTCGGAACCGTCCATGACCAGTATATTGATCGGGGGGACCTCCGGGAGCGGAAAAAGCGTGTTGCTCCGCTCCGTGGTCGTGGGGCTCCTGCTCTGCGCACCGCAGGATGGCGTGGGTTTTACCCTGATCGACCCTAAGCGCGTTACCTTCACCGACCTGGCGGGGCTGCGGGCCCTGGAGGAGGGACGGGTCCTCTACGACGCCGATGAGGCCATGGAGGCGCTGAGGGAGGCCGTCGAGGAGATGGAGCAGCGCTATGGGCTCATGGAGGGGGCGCGGGTCTCCCATCTGACGGACTACAATGTCGTCACCGGGGAGCGGCTGCGGCGCCGGGTCCTCATCATCGACGAGTACGCCGACCTCATGACGTCCAAGGGGACGGCGAAGGAGCTCGAGCTCTTCATCCAGAGGATATGCCAGAAGGGCAGGGCCGCGGGATTCCATCTGCTGCTGGCGACGCAGCGTCCGGACTCGAAGGTGGTGACCGGCGTCATCAAGGCCAACCTCCAGCTGCGCATCGCGCTGAAGGTCTCGAGCAAGAGCAACAGCCAGATCATCCTGGGCGAGGGGTTCACGGAGGCTCAATGCCTTCTGGGCCATGGGGACATGCTGGT
>CAUPUB010000042.1:0-18820 GCA_963514535.1 uncultured Fretibacterium sp. | reverse complement strand
GGAGCACCTTTATCAGCCTCATCCAGAGACCGTCCATCCGCTTGACGGCTTCCCTCGCTTCTTGCGCCGTAATCATTTCCTCACCTCCTCATCCGCAGATTTTCATTCCGACGCAGGCTTCCAGCTTTTCGATGACCTCCAGAGATTTGCTGCCATTCCTCGGTCTGCGCTCGTTGCCCGCAAAACGCTCCACAATTTTTCCGACATCTCCGTGGGGGTATCCGTTTTCCCTTGCCCAAGCGCTCAAACTCTTCCCCTGCATGACAAGACGCCCCCTTATCTGGTTGCGTATTGTCATAACGTATGACATGGCGTATCATCTCCCTTAAAGTTGGACTCTATTCATGACAAATAATAGTCTTAAATAGAGTCTGAGTCAAGGGGGTTTAGACTCTATAGATGTCTAATATTGGGGATAGATTGCGTTCTTTAAGAGCCGAATCTAAAATGACGCAAAAAAAATTCTCTGAAATAACAGGGCTTCACAGAACCTACTTAGCTGATGTAGAAGCAGGTAGAAGAGAGCCTTCATACAATTTCATAAAGACTCTATTAGAGTCTACTAAGGTCTCCTCCGATTGGCTCCTGACGGGCGAGGGGGAGATGTTTACAAACACGCGAACAGTTCAAGAGGGAGACCATATCGATGCTTTCGATGGGGAGCTCCCCCGCCTGGGCTGTGGGCTCTATGGTCAGGGGGACTTTGTCTTTGTGCCTATCTCCTCCGAAAGAGCCTGTTGTGGCAAGGGGTCCCCAATCTTTGAGGAATACGATATTGGCGAGAGCATCGCAGTGAAGCGCAGCGCGCTGGGCTCCTTGTCGGAGTCGGCTCCTCCCTACGCCGTTGAGACCCAGGGGCGATCCATGGAGGGGTTCGGTATTCGTGAAGGCAGCACGGTTATCGTCAATCCGGCGGAACGGCCGACCTCGGGGGATGTCGTCCTGGTGGTGATCAACGAGAAGGGCGCCGTCAAGAAATATTACGAACGCAAGGAAGGAATCGAGCTCGTGTCATCGACATCCGGCTCCTTGCGTTTTACGTATGAGGAACTTGAGGAAGGCTGGGGCATCCGTATTTGCGGCCGGGTGATGTTGGTCATTGCCCCGCCGGAGGATGGGGTGTAGGGTGAAGCAAGGGGGATAGAGAGCATGGGCATAAGTGAGATAGTACCAAGTTTCTCCGATATTTCCAAAGTAGCTGCACCTGTTTACAATGCACTTTCTTTAGTTTTTCCGGCACTTCCGGGTTGGGTTGCGGAACAACGAGCTGAGGGGCTGATTAATGCCTGCAAAAGGGTACAGCGTAAACTTGATTCAGCGGGTATACCTGCGGAGCAAGTCAGGTATTGCAGTCTTAAGTTGGGTATCCCATGGGTTGAAGGTGTTTCCGTCGAAGAAGAAGACGAGACATTGCAGGATATTTGGGCTACGTTCATGTCTAATATTCTGAACCCCAATTTTCCTCTGGAGCTGGCACGCACCGCCTATATTTCAATCATCAAGGACTTTGCCCCAATAGATGGTAAGATGCTATTCCATTTTTATAAGCATCCGATTGAAGAATATCGGAGAACTGAGTTTGTTGCAAGCACTCTTGGGATAGACATGGAATATGCAGAAGTTTCCATACAAAATTTGATGAGACTGGGGCTTTTGAGCAAACTTGTTAAAAACTCCTCAGTTTACGTAGGAGGATTTACATCGTTAGGCTTGTCGGAAGCGTATCTGACCTCTTTGGGCGTAAGCTTTATAACTGCATGTTTAAAGGAAACTGGAAATAATAAAAGCCCAGACAATAAGAGCGCCGGAAGCCCATCCTGAGCAGACATAGATAGCGAGATACAACAGCCAGGCTGCGAACAGCAGATATCCTATCTTGACGAGAGCGTGTCCAAGATTATTCATGGTTAGACCTCCTGAAAAACATGTGAAGAGACAACGAAAACATTTGGCCAATTTGGAGTGCGATGTTTAGGAGCGGGCGGGGTAAGCCGCCCGCTGGTTCAGGATTCCATGGATTGGATCCTTGCCTCCAGTCTGCAGATCTCCTGCCGCAGCTGAGCGTTTTCGACCATGACGTCTCCCATTTTGAGGAGCCAGGATTTTGCCTCCTGGATGTCGCCGTTAAGGATGGCGGACACGCGGTTGAGAGAGCCGTCCAGCCGGTCGCAAACGTCCTGCATGGAGAAAGTTCCGTCGCAAACTCGGGTGGGAAGAAAAAGGGTTTTCATAGGGTCACCTCCTTTACGAAAGGATAGATAAAAGATGATGATTCGAGACGCTCACGGGGATATACATGCTGTCAGTTCGATATGCTGTGTGATGCCGCGCCAGTTCAGATCCCCGAGGCGGATGACGAGCAACACTTGCGTTGAGGTTCGCGCTGCCCTTGTCGGCGGCGGCGAGATTGTGCTGAAGGAGTTCCCCGACCCGGGAAAAGGGGAAAGACAAGCTCAGGAGTTTCTGCGGGAGCTCTGGGAGAGGGCTCGGAATTCCGGGGAAGCCGTCTATAATCTTTTGGAGGCAGAGAGGAGTATTACGTTGCAGAACAGTTCTTATAACGAAATGAAAAACGAGACGAATTTAGAGCGATTAACACAGATGATTTCTGACTTTTTTAGTGATGTGACTGGAATCCAGCTTTTAGCTGCTGATTTTATGCAGGCCAAACACGGTACATCTGCATCCAAAGGAAGAAAAACACACGAGGCATCGCAATTAAAGAAAGATGAAGAACAGGGAGTTTACGTTTTTATCGTGGATCGAGAACATTGCTTAAAGGTGGGGTTTGCAGGTAAAAAAAGCCCTCCAAGGTGGAATTCACACCATTACAATCTTGATCATTCGACTCCATCTACATTACCCAAATCTATCCTGAAAGATGGGGAGAGTTTTATAGAGTACCTTTCTGAATCAGTAAACAAGAGAGAAACAACAGACTTTCTTTCGGCGTTGCGCACAGCAGAACAGTATTTAAAGGAACACCCTGGGCAACCAATCGAGAAAAAGCTATCAAATAGGATAAGATCATGGTTGGAAAACAACACTTCAAGAATGGAGTTTAAGATTTCAGCAAAAGATAAAGAATCTATGTTTGCGGCAAGATTCCTAGAGAGTTTTTTACATTTTCTTTTGACCCCTCGTTATGAAGGAAGGGGCACCACAATAAAGTAATAAGGGGCCGGTTCGGCCCCTTCCTTGACTAAAACCCAAACACGCCCCGCCGGGGCTTCTCGTCTACGCCGACGTGGACGCGGGTCCTGCTGCTCCCCTTGATGAGGTAGCAATACCGCAGGTGGGGCAGCAGCTTGCGGCGATGCAGGTCCTTGATGACCACCCCCAAATCCCGGTTGGATAGCCCCTCCACCCAGATGTCGGCGGCCTCGCCGGTCAGGTGCCCGGAGTCGGGCTTGCCGCCCACGTCGGCGTTCTTCTCCGCGCAGCGGCAGCCGCTCTCGATGTGCACCGCCTTTCCCACGGCCTTGCGGATGGCCTCCAGCGTGGACAGGAGCCGTCCTCTGGCGTTGAACAGCCCGCACCCGCAGCGGCACTCCAGCTCGCTCCTCGAAAAATGTTCCGTCAGGTCTCCCATAAAAATCCCTCCAATCCAGCTATAACCTGCACCGGACCATTGCGTTGACGTCAACGAAATGGCCCTCCCGTTCTCACAAGGCGATAAAAGCGCAGGAACTTACTGCACTTTTACGTCCACTCCCTGCTTTCGGAGGTTGGCCGCCAGGTGTTCGGCCAGCTCCTTGTCCAGGGCAATACCGGCTATTTCCTTGTCAAGGTTCTGCTCGAAGAGGTCCGCGGCACTGCGGAAAAAGGGCTTGCCCTTCCGCGCCGGCTGGAAGACCTTCTTAACGGGGTGCTTTGCCCCCTCCCAAGCCAACGCCCTCTTGCGCCTGGGTCGGATGATCAGGGCCTGGCGTCCCTCGTGGACGGCGCGGGCGTAGACCTTGTTGGTCCCCACCATCGCGCCGCCGGGGACGGAGGAAACGTGGATGGACTTGCGCAGTTCGCCGCCGGTCTTGGTCTGTCCGCCGACAATGGTTTTGCCGCGTTTTGTGGTTACCGTCCACTGCTTGGAGCCCTTCCCCACCGGCACCAGCTTCTCTCGTATCGCTATGGCCCGGATACGATGGGCTATGCGGAGGGCGACCTTCTGGAGGTCGATCTCGCCGGCCATCACAGCCCACCCAACCCACCCAAAATATCGAGCCCCTTCAAGATCTCCGCCTCTACCGCGGCCTTACTCGCGACCTCTGTCTTGGCGTCGGCTTGCTCCTTCGGGATGGACGGGGTGATGCCCTTCAGGTGGAACTCCTCCGGAAGGCCCGCGTCCCGCAGCAGCAGGTTGATGCGGTTCTCCAGGTACTTCATGCGGGGGCGGACCTTCATCTCGATGAACGAGAGCATTTGCCCCTCCATCTCGGAGCCGCCGCCCAGCTGCCCGGCGGTGACGATGCCGACGAGCCGCGGGGGCACGCCGTGCGCCGCCAGGATCTCCTCGCGCGTCGCCTGGCTGAGCTTGTCGAAGGGCATGTCCTTCAGCTCCGCCGTCAGACGCTGGAACTCTATCTTGCTGTTCTCGAAGGGTACGGAGAGCAGCATGGTCTTGTGCGCATTGTCCACGCCCTTCACCTCTCGAAATCCCTCCCGGATGGTCTTCTCCGTCTCCTCGTCGAACTCCGCCCCCGTAAGTACCACGGCCAGGGACGGAACGGCGTAGTTGCGGAAAAAGGCGGCGTAAAAGCTCTTTTTCTCCTGGTCGAGCCGCAGGGCCTCCAGGGCGGCCACCCATTCGGGCAGGCCGTACCAGGTGGAGAGGGGCGTATAGCGCCGAAAGGCGAAGAGCTCGTTTTGCCCGTCCCGCGCGCCGAAGGTCGAGAACTCCACGATCCCGTCCGTCTCCTGGACGTACCCGGCCAGGCGGTTCTCGCGGACCCTGGGGAAGACGGTCTGAGCGTGGACGTGGTAGAGCTCGCCAATCTGCCCCTTATGGGAACGCGCCACCTCCAGATAGGCGTTCCCGGTGCACTCCCAGTCGAAGGCGACACGGTGCAGAAGCTCCAGGAAGGGCTCGGTTCCGGAGACGGACTCCAGGAAGGTTTCCACCTGCTTCGGGGCCTCGTACTCCAGCCCCACGGCCATGTCGGCCTTGAGGGCGATGCACTGGGTGTGGAAGGCATTGGAATAGGTCAGGGAAAGGATCTGTGAGAGGGGCAGCGGCGGGTAGACGAGGCCGTCCGCGAACCCCGCCCCAAACCCCTCCGCGGGGCGGGATACGCGCGCCTTCAGGATGGGCTCCATCCGCTCGCCTGGAATAGTTTGGAAAATAGGCTCGGACACGTTTATGCCTCCTCTCCGTTTCGCTGTCAGTTTAAGGGGCCTGATGTCGCAGAACAATATAAATATATAGATTTATATTGTCTTGAAAATAAAATTTTAATAATATCACACAAGGCAGGAACAACGCGACGGGAGGCGATGAAGCGGGATGCCTGTGGAACTGAGGGACATGAAGGTGGATTTTCTGTCGCTCGTGTCGAAGGGGGCGAACGGCAAGCGGATCATCTGGAAGGCAGGGCAAAGCCCTGCACCGGATGGAAAAACAGGTGGAGACAAACCCGAGGGGGCCGATGCCTTCGAGACGCCGCTCCGCAAACTCGTGAAGAGCGACGAGAAGCGCGTGGTCTATGGGGTCGTCTACAGCCCCGGCCAGGTGGATAGCCAGGGCGAGTACGCGGAGCGCGGCGAGATCGAGAAGGCGGCCTACGGGTTCATGAAGGGCCTGCGCCTTCTGAACGTCGACGCGCAGCACGACTTCGACCCCAAGGCGGCGTTCGTGGCGGAGAGCTGGATCACGAAGGGAGCGGACCCGCTCTTTCCGGATGAGCCGGAGGGCAGTTGGGCGGTGGGGATCCGTGTGGAGGACGAGGCGCTCTGGGCGAGTGTGAAGAAGGGCGAGTTGGCGGGCCTGTCGATGGCCGGGTACGCCGCGAAGGTGCGGAAGGGGGAGGATGGGGTATTGGCAAAGATGGAGCAGTTCTTTACCCGCCTGTTGAAGGCGGTCGAGGGAGCGGAGGCAAAAAATGCCCAGCCTGGACAGCCTGCTGAGACAAAGCCTGGCGCGGGAACGCCGGCTGGCGAAGAGGCGGCTGAGGCCGAGGCCGTGGAGAAGATTGCGAAGGCGCTTGAGGGCATTCCTGCTCTAGTGGAGGCTGTCGCCAAGCTGGACGGACGCCTCAAGGCCCTGGAGGCCGCCACGCCGGGCCAGATGTCCAAGGGCGTGGACGGCGGCGCGGACGACGGCGTCAGTTTTCTGTAGGAGGCGGGACGATGCCCGACAAAAAGAGTTTTGGCGCAATCATGGAGGAGTTTCGCAAGACCGGGGAATTTTCGCCGGAACTGGTGAACGTCGGCGGAACGCTGCGGCCGCAGGAGACCGAAAAGTTCATCGACTTGGTGGTGAAAAGCAGCCCCATCCTCTCCCGGGTCACGGTGGACCGATCCCAGAAGCTGACCAAGGACGTGAACGTCTGGGAGCTGCTGCGTGGTGTGTTGCAGCGCGTGCCACAGGGCACAGAGCCGACCGAATACACGAAGTTCGGCAACGTCGGCAAAAAGCTGGAGATGAAGGACGCGCAGCTCTTTGCCCGCATCCCCTTCGATTTTCTGCGGGATAACCAGCACCGGCCGGGGCTGGAGAGCATGGTCGGAAGCCGCCTGGCGGAGACCTACGGCAACGACGTGACGCTGCTGGCCTTCACGGGTACGGCGGACGATTTTGCCGGTAAGGCATTCGACAAGCTCAACAAGGGCTGGCCGCAGCTCTTGAAGGACGCCTCCGACAGCCACAAGGTGGATGTGTCGGACCACACGGGCGGCACCCCTGCGGCGGTGAACTGGGAGGGGCTCTTCAGCGCGATGGTCGAGCAGCTGCCGGACGTCTACAAGGGCGACAAGACCGTCTTCCTGATGAGCCGCGGCGACGCGGAACTGTACCAGCGCCAGATCGGGCAGATGGTCGGCGGACTCGGGCACCTGCTTGCCAAGCAGAACCTGACTTACCTGGGCTATGAGATCGTGCCCCTGAACGAGATGCCGCGGGGGCACGTCATCTTCACGCCACTGCCGAACCTGGTCTACGGCGTAAACACGAGCATGGAGCGGTACCGCGAGTACAGCGGCGAGAAACGCTGCATCAACTACACGTTCGACAGCTCCTTCGACTTCCAGGTTGCGGTGGACGACGCGGCCGTCATCGCCTGGGACAAGCCCTAGTAAAAGCGAGGTGAGTGAATGAGCGCGGAGAAGCAGCGGCTGACCGTCCTGAACCGCCTGAGCGCCGAATACCCCGCCTCCGTGTCTCTCGAAGAACTGCGAAAGGACACGGCCCTTAACGAAGCGGACTTTCGCCGAACCGTGGCGTACCTGGAGGAGAAGACGTTCATCGATCTCATCGATGTGAAGCAGGGGGTGGACGGGGTATTCGGCGAGGCGCGCATCACGGCGTCGGGGTTGGATTTCGTCGAGCGCAGCGCCAGGCGCGTGCGGGCGTCGTGGATCCGATAGGGCTATGCCGGGGATAGAGATCGACGTCACGTACCTGCGCCGTCTGGGAAACCTGCCCGCCCCCGCTCAACTGGGGGATTCGGTGCTGGCGCCGCACGTCGAGAGCGCGATGTCCGAAGTATCGGCGATTCTGGGGGATCGGGTTCCCCAGAACGAGGCGGAGGAGGGGCGTGTTCGCCTGGCGATGGGATGTTTTGCGATGGCGAACGCCCTGCCCGTGCTGAACACGTTCTATCTCTCCCAGGCGGAGAAGGTCCCGCGCCAGGTGGCCCTGACGGATTACGTCTTTCACGACGCGGGCGAGCTGCTGAAACTGGCGGCGTACTGGAAGAACCGGGGCTACGAGGCGCTGCGCGAGGTGGGGCGCACCGGCGGGACGGTCGGCGTGTCCGTGATCTGAACGGGGTCCAGGGGCCTACGGCCCTTGGCGGGGCTTGGGGCGGAGCCCCATAGAACGGAGGTAACGATGAACTGGCTTTTGGAGAACGCGGCCCTTATGGGCCTGATTGTTTCGACGGCTCGGGGTGCGCAGGTGCCGCCCGAGCTGGTGCTGGGGATCATTGAGGCGGAGAGCGGCGGAGATCCCCACGCTACGAAGATCAACTCGACGTACCCCTACACGATGATGCAGGCGAAGCGCCCGGCCGGATGCTCCGTGGATATGGAGCGGATGTGCCAGAAGACGGCCTGGGGCCTGATGCAGGTGATGGGCGCGACGGCGCGCGAGCTGGGGTTTGACGGCTGGCTGTCGGAGCTGGTGAATCCGGAGACGAATGTCCGGCTCGGCATCGAGTTTCTGGGCCGGAAGATGTCGCAGTATTTCGAGCGGGACGGCATCGAGGGTGTCGTAGCCGCCTACAACGGCGGCGCGCCAAGACGCAGGCCCGACGGGAAGTTCACGAACCAGGGCTACGTCGACAAGGTGATGAAGACTGCAAAGCGTTTTGAAGCGGTCGTTTCAAAATTTGAAACCCTTGAAACATCGCCCGTTGCAAGGACTGAGCGCAAAAAGAGGAAGAGTGGCACGGCGGAGGAGACGCCCCCCTCCGGCGAGGCCGAAACGGAAGACCGCGCAGACGGCGAATAGAGGCCCCTGCGGGGCGTCCGGGATGATGGCAGGTAAAAGTCTACCCGGAAAAGGAAAAAGTCTCTCTCAAACGTCTTTAAAGCACGCTTAAACGGGGGTATGGAGCTGGGATGGCGACGAGTACGCAATCGCACACGGAAATGGAACGCCTCATCGAGACGATGCGCGGGATCGTCGGGGCGCTGAACGCCCACGGGCTGGGGCTGGGGGACGGGGTCTCCCTCGTCGACCGCCTGGCCCGCCTGGAGACACGGCTGGACCACCTGGAGAGGACTCTGACGAACATGCAGAAGATCCTGGTAGGCCTGGCGATCAGCGTCCTCACCCTGCTCATCAAGATGGCGATCGAGGGGTTGTTGAAGCGATGATCCCTCGCGTTGAGGATACCCTTATCGCCGAGCTGGAGCGCCGTATTGTGGCGGCCATGCCGGAGACGGCCCCCGGAGACGCCAACGCGCCGGAGACGTTCGTGACGACAATCGAGGGCCGGACGGTGGTCCCGAACGTGCAGGAGGAGAACGACCTGACGATCTTCTGCACGGTGACGGCCGAGATTTCCGTGATCTTTTACAGCCAGAAGACCCGCTGTGACTACTCCCCGTTGCTGGCGGACTTTTGCCGTCATCCCTGGATCGACCTGGGCGGAGCCTGGGCGAAGGTGCGGATCGAGAGGAGCGAAGCTGTGGAGGGGCCGTACCTCTCCAACGACGCCTGGCTGTTCCGGGCGGAGTATCCGGTGTTCGAGGTCGAGCCCGGCCACGCCTGGCTGGCTCCGAGTATAGGGCGCGTGTCGGTGGGCGTGCAGGACATCTACCCCAGAGCGCTGCCGGACACGACGGACGAGCCGGAGGGAGGCAAGCGCTTTGAGCGGCGGCAGTGAGCTGGAGCGGCGGATATCCGAGACTCTGCGGGTCGGGGTGGTCTCCGAGGTGCAGCCGGAGAAGGGACTTTGTCGGGTGAGCTTCGGTGAGCGTGTGTCCCCTCTGTCGCTCTGGTTCGCCCCACGGGCCGGGAAGGATCGGGAGTTCTGGCATCCGGACGTCGGGGAGCAGGCGGTCTACTTCTCGCCCTACGGCGACGGCTCTGAGGGGTTCGTGCTGCCGGGCATCTTCTCGAACAAGATGCCGTTGCCCGACGGCGCCCGCGAGGGGCTGCATATTATCGAGTACGAGGACGGGACGCGGATCGAGGTGGATCGGAAGGAGCACGTCGTGGAGATCAAGGACAGTTACGGGAGCTATATCCGCATGGCGGACGGCGACATCCTCATCCAGGCGACACGAGAGCTTCTTTTGAATGATGCGACTTAGGAGGCGACTATGCCCAGAACGGCGAGAATTGGAGATATTGGGGCCTGTGCCTTGTGTGGGCCGAATCCCTTGGCAACTGGGAGTCCCAACGTCAGGATCAACGGCATACCGGCACACAGGATTTCGGACTCATGGAGCTGCGGATCCGTGCAGGTGGAGGGAAGCCCCAACGTGCGCGTCAACGGTTTGCCCCTGGCTCGCATCGGGGATCAGGGAGATCACGGCGGCCCCATCATTACGGGCAGTCCCAATGTATACGTCAACGACGGTCGCCGGGTGAGAGCATGAACCTTCTGGACGCCATCCCGGAGATAGGGAAAATTCTGGACGACCTGATTTCTACCCCGGAGGAGAAGCGCGAGGCGCAGCTCCGGCTGCGGGAGATAGACGTGCGGGAGGTCGAGGCCAGATTTGGGGCGCTGCGGGCCTGGCAGAGTCACCGGAGCCTGTTCGTCTCCGGGGCGATTCCCGCGATCCTCTGGATGATCGTCGGTGTGGCGGTCTTCAACTACATTCTTGTGCCGCTGTTGGGGTCGTTTGGGGTGTCCGTCCCGGTTCTAGAGCTGCCGGGGGCCTACTATTCGCTGGCGGAAACCATCGTCCTGGGGCTCTTCGGAAAGAAGGCGTGGGACTCCTCCGAAATTCACTGGGGCGGCCAGGTCGTGAAGCCGGCGAAGGAGAAGGTCGCTGCAGAGATCGAGGAGCCGAAGCCCCAGGGAAAACCCTCCAGGCCCCGACCGGCCCCTCGCAAGACCGCCGCAAAACAGGAGGAAAGCAGGAAAGAGGATCCCCCAGCGCCTAAGCCGGCCTCGGAGCTGAGCTCCGAGGAAGTGGACGAACGCCTGCGGCAGATATGTGAGGAGCGCGGCATCGAATGGTGATGCGGACCGGGATGTCCCGTGCCCCCTCGGACGGGCGCTTCGCCGTCCTGGAGCCGCTGGACCACATCCGGCAATCCATCCTGGACATTGTTTCTACGCCAATCGGCACGCGCGTGATGCGTCCCGAGTACGGCTCCAGGGTCCCGAGGCTGGTGGACCAGCCCGTGACGAAAGGCTGGAAGCTGGCGGTCTACACGGCGGTGGCAGAGGCGCTACACCGCTGGGAGCCGCGCGTTCGGGTGGACCGCGTGCGCGTGGATGCCGTCGGTCCCGGCGTGGTCGAGCTGGCCATCCTCTATAAGCTCCAGGACGGGGCGACAAATGAACTCCCCATAAAGGTAGGGCGAGTGGAATGAGACACCTCATTGACCTTTCGAAGCTCCCGGCCCCGCAGCTCATCGAGGAGCTGGATTATGAAAAAATTCTCACGGAAATGAGAACGAAGCTGCGCGAGCTCCTGCCGGAGTGGACGGGGTACGAGCTGGAATCCGACCCCGCCAACAAGGTGCTGGAGGTCGCGGCGTATCGGGAAATGCTGCTACGCCAGCGCGTGAACGAGGCCGCGCGTGGCGTCCTGATCGCCTTTGCTCAGGGCAGCGACCTGGACCACCTGGCGGCGTTCTATCCCGAGAAGCGCCTCTCTGGGGCCCTGGCCACCTTTGCGGGTAAGCTGACCCTTGCGGCGCCCCTCGGCATGGACGTGACGATCCCGGCGGATTACCGCATCGTCGCCAGGAACGGAGCCGTCGAGGCCCGGTTGATGGGGGCCGTGACGATCCCCAAGGGGGAGACGGTCGGGGAAGCGCGTTTTGAGATCGTGCGCCCCGCCGGGCTGGACGCGAACGGCCTGAGGTATGCCCAGAGCTGGGAGGCGATAAACCCGCTTCCGTTCGTCGTAAAGGTCGAACAGACGGAGGTATCCAGCGGCGGCAGCGCCCCGGAGAGCGACGAGGCATTCCGGAATCGTGCCCGCGAGTCGCTGCATCAGCACAGTACCGCCGGAGCCTACGGAGCGTATCGTTACCACGCTCAGTCGGCCGACGTTCGCATTCGCGATACGGAGGCTTGGAGCCCCGAACGGGGGCGCGTGAACGTCGCCGTACTCTCGTCCGAAGGGGACGGCTCCGCGGACTCGATCATGCTCCGGCGCGTGGAAGAGCGGCTTTCCGGCGAGGATGTCCGCCCCGGTACGGATCTGGTAACGGTCGTCAGTGCAGAGATCATCCCCTACGAGATACAGGCAGTCCTGGAGCTCTACCCCGGCGTGGCGGGGTCGCCGCCACTTGATGAAGCGAAGAAAAGACTGGAACGCAAGGTTAAGGAACTGCACCGACTCGGCTGCGATGTTCCGCGAAGTGCCCTGATTGCCGCAGCACACGTTTCCGGTATCAAGAAGGTCGAGCTGATCAAGCCCGAGGCGGATATCCTTATCGAGCGCCATCAGGCCGCGCACTGCACCAGGATCGAGGTAGGGAGCCGGGTCGCCGATGAGCCATAACCCGGACCTTCTCCCCTCGAACGCTCTCCCGTCCGAGCGTGCCCTATCCCTCGCGGCACGATTCGGCGACGACATCCTGCCGGAGTACATCAAAAAGCTGTGGCGCCCGCAAGAGGCCCCATCTGCCTTCCTTCCCTTTCTGGCCTGGGGGCTGCACGTGGATTTCTGGAGGGAGGAACTGCCCGAGCCCAGTAAGCGCAACCTGATCGCCGGGGCATTCGAGTGGCATCGCCTGGAGGGGACCTTCGGGGCCATCCGCCGCATTTGTACGGCCGTGTTCGGCGAAACGAGGGTCCTGCCCTAGTATGAATACGGCGGTGAACCCTACGGCTTCAGGGTCACCACCGAGGGGCGCATGGGAACGATAGAGGACTGGGAGGCGTTGCGCAAGGCCATCTGGTTCGCTCAGGCACTGCGCGACTGGCTGGACGGGATCGAGATTCACCGCAACCTCAGACTTGAACTCTACCACGGCACGGCGACGTTCCGGGGCGGAGTGCAGGAGGTGAGGCTGGAGCGTCCGGAGGCTGGCGAAGCGCGCCTCACGGCTGGGATCGCGACCGGACGCAGCGGACATGTGCTCGTCGGACTACCCAGACCGGAGACGGCAGATCTGCCCCTGTTCTGCGGCGTGGGCGTACTGCAGATGAAGCTCGTCACCATTGGATTGGAGTGGGATTCCTTGGAGGAACAAATCAAAAAGGTATTGGAGGAAATCATGCAGGAGCTCAGATTGCACGGAGAACGGCTTGCCAACATAGAGGAGGCGCTGATATGGCGAAATTCGGAGGATTGACGGTTACCCGAGGAGGAATGGCCCTTCTCAGCAAGGCGTTGGTGGGGAAGCTTCTGAGATTCTCCCGCGTGACTGTCGGCGACGGCTTCCTTCCCGAGGGGCAGGACAAGAAGGAAATGACCGAGCCGGTTCACTTCGTTCGAGATCTCCCCATCCACTCCATCACGGTCCCCACCTTCAACAACCAGAACGGCGAAGCTCAAAATGTCGGTACCGCAACAATTCAGGCCGTCATGACCAATCAGGGGATCCAGCAGGGATTCTTCGTCCGAGAGCTTGGTCTCTTTGCGCAGGACCCGGACACCGGAGTGGAAGTCCTCTACGCATACGGAAATGCCGGAAACGAGGCGGACTATCTGCCAGGCGAGAACGGCCCGGATGCCGTTCAGTACCTGATATCCCTCGTGACCGTGGTGGACCGGGCAAAGGAGGTCACGGCCGTCATCAGCAGCGGCATGGTCTTCGCCACACAGGAGGAGCTGAACATGCGCATCAACGAGCTCTTCGGGGTTGCCGCCCCCATTTTTGAGTTCTGGACACGACGCCAGGGCGACGACAAAAAACTCCGGCCCGCGGGGATCGCCGAGGTCAAGCGCGTGATCTTGGGCGAGACGGATATCGACTCGATGAACCGACGTGTGGAGTACATCGAGGACATTGTCGCCCAGATCCTCCTCGAGCTGGAAGTCGCGAACATCTACCCGGAGTATGAGCGCTGGATCTGCGAGGACTTCCGGGTCCCCGACCAGGTGGACCTGTTCCGCTGCAAGGTTATTGTGACGGTGGCCGGAGACGACAGCCTCGATTGCATGCCCATCGACGGAATCATCCCGTTCTCGTGCTACACACTTACGGATGGAGTGTCGAGCGAGCTCGTATGGGTCCGCAGCGTGAACGTCGAGCATGGTATCCAGCGCGTGCTTCTGACCGCCCCGGTTCGGAATACGTATCGGCTGGAGGACTGCCGCCTGGTCCGTTCGAGTGCCACGATCCGAGACGGGAAGGTCTATGGCCCTCGCGGAATCCAAAACCTCGTCTGGGCGGCGGAAACGACGTTCAAGGGACTGAATGCCAACACCCCGATAACGTTGCCCCTGGACATGAGTTTCGGGCAGTCCTGGAAATTCGAGTGCATCGGGACGACCTTCACTTCCGATGGTCTGGTCACGATAGGAGGCTGAGAGCATGGTATATAAACGACATAAATACCCTGTCCAATATAAGGCGCTGCTGCATTTTGACTATCCTTATCCGAACTCTGTCGCGGCGGCTGCCGCCTCGAATGGCTGTGGCGGGCCCCCGGGCGAGATCGGGGTGGGTTCCCGGGGCATCGTCGGGGCGGGGCGGGTTGTTGGTGCGGGGGCCCCGGCCCTCGGCGTGCCGGGGGCCCCCGAATTCGGCTGGCGTTGCCCCCAGTTCGGAGGCGCAAACGACTATATCCGAACCGGCAATACCTCGGGGGTCTGGAAGCTGAACAGCGCCAGAGAGTACGAACTGGACCTGTTTGTCCGTTCAGCGGGCGCCGCGGCCGGCAACATCCTCGCGCTGCGCAACTCCTCCGGAGAGGTATTTGTCCTGTCCAAGACGGGTGAGAACAAGCTGCGTCTCCTCTCCGAGACATTCGGCATCGACCGGACGGCGGGCTCCGCGCTGCAGGCAAACGTTTTCAGCCACGTGACCGTACGTCTTTCCCAGGGCGCCGCCCGCGTATTTCTGAACTCCGTCGAACTCTTCTCCCAGGCTATGACGCCGGGCAAGACTCTGGACGCATCCGAGGTGCGACTGGGCGGATTCGTCGGCGAGATCGACGAGTTCCGCTTCGCTCACGCGGCGGGGACGACATCTCCCGCAATCCCGACGGCGCCGTTTCAGGGCCGCTTCAGCATCGCATCTGTAGGAGGCTTCGGTACGGGGACCTACGGGGACGCGAGCATCGCAACTGCGGGCAACGTGCAGATCAACAGCTACGCGGAGGTAACGGCCTTCTCGGGGACGACCCTGGCGGTCGGCTCCGTCTCGCCGGGCCTCTACGGCGAATTCTCCGGCGGCGACGAGGTAATGATCCACCTCTCGGCAAAGAAGGGCGCGGCAGAGGGCGACCTGGGATTCTATGCCGTCCGGCGGATCTCCAGTATCCACGGCAATACCATCAGCCTGGACAGGGGGATCGACGAAGAGTTCTCTGCGGCCGTAGCCGTCCGGGACTACAGGGTTCAGCTCGTTAAGATCCCGAACTACAAGACGCTGACCGTCGGAGCGGATGCCGTTCTGGTTCCCCTGCTCTGGGACGGAGTCAAGGGAGGCCTGGTCGCCCTGAAAACGACCGGCGACTGCACGATTCAGGGGAAGATCATCACGGAGGCGACGGGGCCCAGACGAACGGACTCGCACGCCCTGACCCACACCGACATCGCCGAGCGCTTCATCCTGACCGGCAATGTGTTCATCGCCTGCGGCGGAACGTTGCGCGCGTCCGAAAACTCCCGGATCGGCGCCGCTCATCCTGGCGATGGCAAGGGAACGGTCGGGTTCGGGGGAAACGGATTGCTGGGAGGAAATATTGAGGATCAGAAAAAGGCAGGCAAGGGCGGCGCACCCGGCTGGGGCGGTGAGGGAGGGCAGACGCAAAAAAGCTTCACGGCCGCCGATAGTTCCCATCACGGCAGCGGTGGCGGAGGAGGAGGCGGTGCGCGCGGCGTTGGAGGAGACGGAGAAAATTCTTTTTTGCTTCACCATGCAGGCCCGGGATATGGACAAAATATTGAGGGTTTCGGCGGAACTCCCGGCGGCACAGGTAAGGGGGCCGACGGGCTCTCCGCCCCCAATGTTCTCCTGGTCTGCAAAACCCTCAACGCCTCATCTCGGTCTGTATCCACCGGTGGCGCTGGAGGGGGAGGAGGCGGAGGAGGCGGAGGCAGTGCGGCAGCAACTATGGCGCCTGGAGCGCCTGGAGGCAATGGAGGCGCATGTGGAGGCGTTTTCTCAGACCACAAGGGAAAGCGCGGGATAATGCTTAATGCACCTAACCATCCCGTTAATCAGACGCCTGTTCCCGACGGTGTGTTAGGAAATGCTGTCGGGGGTGGGGCCGGAGCGTCGACATGGGGTTTAGTAGCAGCTGACGCGGGCCATATCAAACTCGGCGGCAGCGGAGGAACAAGCGGAGGAGCGGGTTATGGTGGTAGCGGCGGTAACGGAGGGCAGGGCCAAGCCCAAGGCGGATCCGCGTGGCCGGGCGATCATAAAAGTTCTTGCGGCGGTTCCGGCGGAGGAGGAGCTGGAACCGGCTTTTGCTATATCGCCTACGAGGAGATGATCTGACATGGCACAGCTGAACAGCATAGAACCGATTCGATACGCGCAGTCCCTGGCGGACTCTTCTGTCACGGGGCTCCTTCGGACCAAGGCGGGGTCTGGTTTCGACTGCACAAGGATGTTTTCCGTCGACGGGTTTGACGTGAAGGGGTCGGAGCCTGTGGGGGCGGCGCGGCGCATCGCATTTCACGTGGACGGCAAATGGGGCATCTTGACGCCGGAAGGAACATTTCGGGAGCTCTCGGAGCAGTCCGTCTCCGCCGAGTCCGTTCTTTCTGAGGGGAACACCGTCCAGGAGCTTCTCGACATCGCCGACATTCCCGCATTCGTTGGCAAGCAGGTCGGTGTTGCGGTAGGACTCTCTGCTCCAGGGCCGGACTCCATTTTCCCGACCTTCGGGATGTCTCTGATCTGCAAAACACCGGAGCCCATAACGTCTCGGACCGTGCTTTCTGACCTGTACGAGCTGGAACCCGACAGTCGTATCCTGAAGCTTACAGCACAGGTACTGGAGGAGCACGGCGGCAGGGTCCAAATGTCGGCCAGAATTTTCTTGGGCGGTGTCTCCTCCGAATGGGGCGAACTCACCTCTTTCATCGGCAGCAAGGCGGAGGCTGTTCAGTTCCGAGCCGTCCTGACCGCACAGGATATCGGCGTCTCCGTCGCTTCGGTACGGAGCGTTTCCATGCAATACCGCGGCGGAAACGAGGGGATTTCGGGCGCGGGAACAGCGACGCTGTTCTCCGTGACGCGAGATTGGTACGTCGACCTGCGGCAGTGCCGTTTGACTGTGCGGCACGCCTCGCTGAAACAGGCAGAGCTTGAGGCGTACTGCGCCATTCGAGCCAAGACGAACGTCGTGAAGGGCGAATCCATTGGGACAGGAACGGGCGAGACGAAGACCTACCAGCTGGCGCATACGGAGGGAGTCGCCTATGACAGTATAAGGCTCTACGCCGACGGAGCGCGGATCATGTCGGGATACGAGTTCAACGCGGAGGTGGCCCGTATCACGGTCGCCGCGCCCTCCGGTGCGGTCCTGACGGCGGACTACGTTTATGGGTGGACGGAGGAGAACTGGCAAAAGATGTCCCCCCAGGGTACGCGAAGGACACCGAACTATGACAGCACGGAATGGAAACTGGAGCTGCCGCAGAGCGAAGCGGATCGTTCCGTCGCAGCCGTGCGCGTGGACATGAAGATGGCGGAGGGGCATATCGACGACGAAAGAATCGGCACGGGCGCCGGCAAGACGCAGACATGCATTCTGTCCCGGAACGTGAAGGAAGGGGCAATTCGGATCCTGGCGAATGGAAACGATCTGCCCGCAACGAACTGGGTCCTGCGCCCGGACAATACGTCCGTTTCAGTGGCTGCGCCGCTGGGGGCAACTCTGACGGCATCCTACGACTGGATCTCCGAGACGCCGGTCTTACAGCAGTTCGTGGCTGTTTTTGCGGAGTGAGGAGGGATACGAATGGGAGCTATGAACTGCCCGGCCCCGATAGTGAAAACGGGAATGGCCCTGGAAACGCTGAAGGAACTGAAACTGGACGAGCTGAGGGAAGCCCGAATCCGGGAGATAGAGACCGGTCGGGCGGAGATAGAGACGCGGATCGGGAACGTATTCTTCTGGACGGCCCGAGACGCCGCTGCCGACTTGGGGTTCTATGTCCAGGAAATCACTCTGGCGATGGCCGGTGGTGTACGACCACAGACCATCGAGCGGAAGTGGAAGACCGCTGGGGGCGTGATAGACCTTCCCGGCGACGTGGCAATCCAGATCGGCAAGGCGCTCGCGGATTGGAATCAGGTTCGGTTCGACAAGGAAACGGCTCTGGCGGAACGAGCAAGGTCTGCAACAACGGCGGAAGAGATCGAGGCGGTGAGATGGAATGCCTGACCATGCCCCTCTGAGTTCGCGTCATGTGAAGTCCAGGCGCCTTCTTCCTCCCGTGCTGAAAAGAGGGCGTAAGTACTTCATTGAGGATGAGGGCGTCATCGTGGTGGATCACGGTGAGGGCCCCAGAGAATACGGGAGGAATCCCACGGCGGTCGGCCCGCAGGGCCCCAGGGGAGAAAAGGGGGATCGCGGTCCCAGGGGTCCGCAGGGGCTTCCCGGAATACAGGGGGCTCCTGGGGAAAAAGGTGAGAAGGGAGAGCCGGGCATCCAAGGGCCACGCGGAGAGGCCGGCCCCCAAGGCCCAAAGGGCGATACAGGGCCGAAGGGAGCAACCGGCGCAACCGGTCCGCAGGGACCGAAAGGAGACCCCGGCCCGGCAGGCCCGCAGGGCATCCAGGGCCCAAAGGGCGATACAGGGCCGAAGGGAGCAACCGGCGCAACCGGTCCGCAGG
>CAUPUB010000041.1:0-20368 GCA_963514535.1 uncultured Fretibacterium sp. | reverse complement strand
CGCACGCCGCCAGCGTTCATCCTGAGCCAGGATCAAACTCTCAGTTAATTGATCTTGCCTGTATTTATACGCTGTATTCTTTTGTCAAGTTATCGTCGTTTCCACCGCCTCACAAGCGGCAAAACATAGTATAGCACGATTCGATTAAAATGCAAGCACCTTTTCAAATTTCGAAAGCCTTACCTGGAAGAGGCCACGCAAAACACTTTTCCTCTCAGCCCATAAGGCCATCTTGGGGAGGAGATTCCCCCTGTTTTCCCGGCTGAGAGGGCTCTTCCGTCCCACCTTTTGCAGCCGCAGAAGCCTTGTCCTCGATGCTTTCCTCCGCCTTCGGAGCCGTGCCGCCATTGCCGTTTCTTCGCTCCGGCTTCGGGGGCAGCTCCTCTCCGTTCATCAGGGCCTCGAACTCCTTGCCGTCCAGGACCTCCCGATCCAACAGAACGGCGGCGATCCGGTCCAGAAGCTCCCGTTTTTCCGTAAGGATCTCCTTGGCCTTGGCATAACAGGAGTCGATGATCGCCTTGACCTCCTGGTCGATGGCATAGGCCACCTCATCGCTGTAGTCCCGATCCTCGGAGATATCGCGCCCCAGGAATATCTCCTCGTGCTTGCGCCCAAGCTTGACCAGGCCCAGACGCTCGCTCATACCGAGCTCCGTCACCATCTGGCGCGCCGTCCGGGTGGAACGCTCCAGATCGTTGGCGGCTCCGCTGGTCACGTCGCCGAACACCAGCTCCTCCGAGACGCGCCCGCTGAGCAGTATGCTGATGCGGTTCAGCAGATCCGATCGCGAGGTCAGAAAACGGTCCTCCTCCGGCAGCTGGAGCGTGTAGCCCAGCGCGGCGTGTCCGCGCGGGATGATCGAGATCTTATGCACGGGGTCACTGTCCGGCAATACCTTGGCGACGATGGCGTGCCCCACCTCATGGTAGGCGATGATCTTCTTCTCCTTATCGCTGATCAATCGGCTGCGTCGTTCTGGCCCTGCCATCACGCGCTCGATACCCTCCTCGAGCTCCTCCATGCCGATTTTCTCCCTGCCATGCCGAGCCGACAGCAACGCCGCCTCGTTGATGAGGTTCTCCAGGTCCGCCCCGACGAAGCCGGGCGTCCTTCGGGCAAGCACACTCAGGTCGATATCGTCGTCCACCTTCTTGTTTCGGACGTGCACCTTCAAGATCGCCTCTCGGCCATTGATGTCCGGGCGATCCACCACGATATGCCGATCGAAGCGTCCGGGGCGCAGCAGCGCCGGATCCAGGATATCCGGTCGGTTCGTCGCCGCTATCAGGATGGTGCTGCTCTCCTCCTCAAATCCATCCAGCTCGACCAGGAGCTGGTTCAGCGTCTGCTCGCGCTCGTCGTGCCCCCCGCCGAGCCCCGCGCCCCTGTGGCGCCCGACGGCGTCGATCTCGTCGATGAAGATGACGCAGGGCTGGTACTTCTTGGCCTGCTCGAACAGGTCACGCACGCGTGCTGCCCCCACGCCGACGAACATCTCCACAAAGTCCGATCCACTGACGCTGAAGAACGCCACGTCCGCTTCACCCGCCGCAGCACGGGCCAGAAGGGTCTTCCCCGTACCGGGAGGCCCCAGAAGCAGAACACCGCGCGGGACTTTGGCCCCTAGCCGGGTGAACTTCGAGGGGTCCTTCAGAAAGTGGATAACCTCCTGCAGTTCCTCCTTGGACTCGTCGCATCCCGCAACGTCGTTGAACGTCACCTTGGGGCGGTTGTCCAGAAAGAGCTTCGCCTTACTCTTGGCGAAGGACATCACCTTTCCGCCGCCGCCCTGCATATTATAGAGGAAGAAGATCCAGACGCCGATCAGCAACAGGGTCGGGAAGAGGGAGGAGAGCATCGTCACCCACCACGACGTTTTCTGCGGCGCCTCGACGGTGACGACCGCTCCCTTCTTCGCAGCCTGATCCGCCAGACCGGAGACATCGACCGCGTAGGTCAGGAAGCGGGTCCCGTCCTTGAGCTCCCCCCGCAGCACCGCGGAGCTGGATTCCCCCGGAAGCGTGTTGTTGCGGATCTGCAGATTACTGACGCGCCCCCCCTCCATCTCGAATAAAAACGAACTGTAGCTGACCTCGTTATACGGCTTCTGGGCCTGCTCCGGCGTAAGGAACATGTTGACCACGCTGACCACCAGAAGGATGAGGATCAGGTAAAGGCCCAGATTCTTGACTATCCGCCCCAAGACATCGCCACCTCTCAAAATACACTCCGCCTCCAGGGGCGGAGAAAGAATGCAATAAAACCTTTGGCGCAACTAAAAGGTTCCGTTCGCACCTCAAGAGAAATGACGACGGATATACGCCAACTTTATAATTTTAACACCAGGCTGAGGACAAATGAAACGAGAAACCCCGCAAGGAATATAAGGATTTTCTGCCCCGGAAAGACCTCAGGGATTGACGGCGCTGACCGAACGGATATCCGGGAGGTGACGCCACCGCCCTGCATAGTCCAGCCCGTACCCCACGACGAAGGCGTCGGGCACGGAGAAGCCGCAGTAGTCCACATGAACCGCCACCTCGCGCCGTGCGCTCTTGTCCAGCAACACGCAGGTCCTGAGGCTTGCGGGTTTGCGGGCCTGGAGGAGCTCCAGTAGGTAGGAGAGGGTATAGCCCGTGTCGATGATGTCCTCGACGATAAGGACGTGCCTGTCCTCGATACTGCTCCCGATGTCCCGCAGGATGCGCACGACGCCGCTGCTCTTCGTCGCGTTCTCATAGGACGATACGGACATGAAATCGACGCGGACGTCCAGATCCTCGGGCATCCTCCGCACGAGATCGGTCAGGAAAAATACGGCCCCGTTGAGGATCCCCACCACCAGAAGCTCCTTGCCCCTCATGTCCGCCGCAATCCGGTCAGCCAGCCCGGAGACGCGCTCCGCGATCTCCCCGCGAGAAAACAACACCTCGCCGATCCTGTACTCCTGCTCCACCACAACCCCAACCTCCTCAAAGCTACAAAAAGTGCGAAACGATCAAAAAGGGGCCGCCCTATCAGGCTACCGCTCCCATGAGACAAGGGAGGAACTGCCCCTGACCGTCACGCCCCCTCCCCAGGGGAACCGAAAGCCCTTCCGGCCATCCAGCAGACGGACGAGCTCCAGACAGCGCGCCCGGGACAGGATGGGCAGCTTCAAACGGCGCGCCAGCTCACGAATCAGAAGGGCCCGGTCCCGGTCGGACAGTCCGGCGAGGGCTTCACGCCCAATCTCGACCGGCAGGACAAAACACGCTATCCCCATGGACTCGGCCAGCTTGGAGCCACGCCGCTCCTCCTCCTCCCGATATCCGCGCATCTCCTCGGCAAACGCCGCCAGGTGCTCAATGGCTCCTGCGTTCACCCGCTCCATCGTCAGGGGCAGAAGCGACCGCCGAAGAAAGTTGCGCGTGTGCCTCAGGTCCTCGTTCGAGCTGTCCTCGCGCCAGGAGATCCCACGACAACGCAGGATATCCCTCAGAAACCCCCTCCTTAGGGAGAGGAGCGGCCGAAAAAAAAGGCCCCTCCTCTCGGGCATCCCAACACACCCACGGACCCCCGTACCCCGTATGAGGTTGAAGAGCACCGTCTCCGCCACGTCGTCCCGATTGTGCCCCAAGGCGATCCCCACGGCGCCACAGTCCTCCGCCGCACGAGTCAGAGCCTCATACCGCATTCTCCTGGCGGCGGTCTCGAGCGACTCCCCTCGCACCCTCCCCCTGGGCACGTCGATACACACCTCGCGGAAGCCGACATCCCAAGCGGCGGCCATCCGCCGCACGAAGGATGCATCCGCATCGGACTCCGCCCCCCGAATGCCGTGATTCACATGTACGGCCAGGACGGGGCCTCCGTAAAGCGTTCGGAAAAGCCACAGGAGCGCCAGGGAATCCCCGCCCCCCGAGACTGCCACCAGAATGGTTCCCTTGGCCGGAAGCCATCCCTGACGCCCTCCCGTCTCGAAAAAAAAACGCGCCAGCGCATGCAGCGAAAGGGCATAGGGGATATCCCGGCCATGTTCCCGACGCCTCTCCCCGGGCTCCAGACGATCCAGAGCCGCCCGGTAAAAGAACTCCAGCGGCCGTTCGTTCCCTTTCAGTTCACGACCTCCGTGCTGTCCTCGAGGGAAAGCTCCTCCTCCGCATCTCCCGGGGATGGCGACGCCGACTTCCCTTTCTTAGCGGCCTCCGCCTTGCCGTAGAGCATACGATAGACGGCCAGGTTGCCCGAGACCTTCTGGACGTAATCGCAGGTCTCGTTGAAACGGACCTCCTCGATCCACCGGTCGGGCTCCAGGGCATCCCGGCCGTCCCGGAGCCATTTGCGGGCATTGCCCGACCCCGCGTTGTAGGCAGCCATGACCCAGTCCTCCCGCGCGAAGGACCTGCCGAGCCAGGACAGGTGGGAGGCCCCCATCGAAATGTTGTCCTTTATGTCGTAGATGTTGTATTTCTTCAGCCCCATCCGCTTGGCCTCGCCCTTGGCCGTGCCCGGCATAAGCTGCATGAGCCCGGAGGCGCCGGCATGGCTCGTGGCCCTGGGCTTGAAAGCGCTCTCCTGCCTCATGACGGCCCAGACGAGGTGATCCTCGACTCCATAGGTCTTGCAGGCATCCTCCACCCGATCCCGGAACGGCCTGGGATAGAGCGCCTCGAGGTCGGACCGGTAAAGGGTCGTGCCCAGGGTCATCAGCCCGGTCAAACGACGTGCCTGGTCGTAGACGTCCTCGAACCCAAGCCAGCGGGCCAGTTTCAGGGCACGGTAAAGGTCCCGGGCCGAGGCACCCTGAGCCTGGAGCCTCAGCCGGGCGTAGAGGACGAACCCCCACAGCTCCAGCTCGCCGGGTTTCGAGGCAAGCGACGGATTCTCCCCGTCCAGCAGTTTGATCGCTCCGGGGCGCGCCATGAAGGTATAGAGGGAAAGGGGATGGTCTCGCGCGAGGGTATCCAGGGTCCTCTCCGCCTCGGCCGATTTGCCCGCTGCCCTCTGCGCGTGCGCGATCCAATAGAGGATGCGCGCCCTCCGGGCCCCATCCACACCAGGGGCGTAAGCCTGTTTCCAGAGGCGCACGGCCTCATCCGGTTTTTTCCCGTCCAGGCTCGCCCAGCCGCGCCGCCAGAGCACGTCGAAGGCATAGGCCGTATCGGGATATCCCACGATCAGCCGGTCCTCCAGCTCCGTCCTCCGTTTGTCGCCGACGAGACCGCTCAATATCAAAAGAGCACGTGCCTGGACCCTGCCCTTACGCTTCTCGACGATGCGCTCCAACACCCCGGTGGCAGCCTCCTTATCGCCCCGAGAGAGAACTCCGATGCGCCGAACGGACGCTTCCGCGTAGGCGTTCCCGTCCAGGGCCAGCGCCCCCCAGAGGCTCAACGCCTCCGCGCCGCGCTTCATCCGATAGAGCGACCAGGCCCGATAATACGCCGCCCTCCGCCCCTCCGCAGAGCTGATGGGTACGGGGGCCAACCGCTCGACCGCCGCCCTGTCGTCCTTGACCAGATGGGCATAGACGCCCAAGGCAACACGAACGGACTGCGGCCACGGCTTCTTGATACGTGCCAGCACCTCGGCCGCAGCCTTGTTGCCGGCCTGCAGCTTGAGGAGGCTCAATGCCTGAGCAGTTCGGTCCTTCGGCAGACCCGGAAGACGGATAAGGCGGGAGAGGGCATAAATTCTGCGCTCCTTCGTACCGGCGGTCTGGAGCATTCGTTCCAAGGCCGTCTGGATTTTTTGAGGTTCTCCATCCTTCAGAAGGCGATGCTGGACCGCAGCAATGTAATATCTCAGCTCCCTCGGGGCGGATTTCCAAAGCCGCTCCGACAGATCCAGGGCCTCCTTGGTCCGCCCCATCCTCTCGTACCCCAGCAGGAGGGTCATATCGGCATAGGGACGGATCCCCTGGGGGAAGGCATTCCTCTGTGCCTCCAGGATCGAGACCGCCTCGGGCCATTTGCCGCGGAGGCGCAGGGCATTGACCATCAAGGCGTGGTCCCGTGGGGACTTGTCCCGCTTCGAGGCATAGACTTCGTCCATTGCGGCCCAGGAACGCCGCCAAAAGAGATCGTAGAGCTTGTTATCCGCAGCCGAGGCCGGAGAGGCGACGATGAAGAGGAGACCGACCAGATAGAGGAAAACGACGAGGCCCAGGAAGGCACGCGTTCCTGGAACAAAACTTTTTTCCAGCATGGATTCTCCTTATACCGAAAGACAAAAAGGGACAAAAATTGGCGAGCTTGCCGAGACGTGCCCGCCTCCTATTCGGGTGCCTCCTATTCAGGCGCCTCTTATCGGGCGCCTCCCATCAGGAAAAATACAGAACCTGACGTACCCATTCCGGACAGCCCAAGCTGGGCACAGGGGCGGCAAAGAGGCAGAAGGCCGCACCACCACTGCCCGTTATGCCCCAGGCCAGGGCCTCCGATCGCTCCAGTATCCCGAAAAGCTCGCGATACCCGGGAAAATGCTCCAGAAGCGGCAGCGCAAAATCATTGGGGAGCAGCCCGACGCGTTCCCCCTTTTGAAGTGCTTTGTAAAGACGCAGAGCCTCCCTCCTGGCCTCGGACGCGCAAAGCGGATATCCGCCGGGATACCTGGCGTCCAGCTCGTTGTAGGCCCCCTTCGTTCCCACGCTCCAGTTGGGGAAGAGGACCCGGCCCCTCAGGGAAAGCGCGGGCAGGGGCTCAATACAATCCCCGATCCCCGATACCAGGGTGACGGGGAAACCGGAGAAAAGACAGGGCACATCCGCACCCGTCCTGCGGGCGACCGCCGGCCACCGGGGGTCCGGGATCTCCTCGGCAAGCCACCGAAGCAACGCGGCTCCGTTGCCGCTCCCCGCCCCCAGACCGGCACCGGGGAAAAGACTCTTCAAGATCTCTATATCCAGAGGGGGGACGACAAGGCCCGATTCCCGCGCAAGGCGCAGGGCCCTCGCCACGATGTTCTCCCCCTCCAGCTCCATCCCCTCGACGCTGACGAGGTCCCCCTCGGCGGGATCAGGGCGTCGGACGACGTGCAGCACCTCCCCCGAGGGTATCCTGAGGAAGAGGGAGACGAGGTCGTGATAGCCGTCGTCCCGCCGCCCGGTCACCCGGAGGGAAAGGTTCAGTTTTGCAAAGGAAGGCAGGACAAAGCGCACAGCGGCAATTCCTCCGAAAAATTCGTGAAGATCATTCCATGAGCACCCACCATAGAGCACCCAATGGCCCCCTCCAGGATGACCTCCTCTATAGGAATGAAGGAAGGAGAATCCGAAAAAAATCCCCCCGGACTTCGTCCGGGGGGATTTTACCTAAAACCCTAAACGCGAGTCACAATTTCAAGCTCGACCTCTCGGGTGAGTATCTCCGCGTAGCTGAAGGAGACGGTACTTGCGCTGGATTCATTATACAAAGTGAAGAGCTTGGGGTAGACGTCAAGAAGAATCCCCTCCGTCTCCTCGATCCTGTTCCTCCCCTTGGACATTCGACAGCGAACCAGCTGGCCCTTGTAAGAGATAATCTCATCTTTGATGGATGTGAGCGTTCTCGGCACGAAACATCACTTCCTCAACCTCAGCTGTGGTTAAGTATAACATAACCGAGAGAAAAAATGTCCCTCATCCATACATTGCCTACAGGGAAACTAAAATTTCAATCTAATTCACCACGCCCGGAACGCAATCCGGCAACGGGAAGCCCCTCCGGACCACCGGCACGGGGATATCCGCGCCACGGGACAGAATGTAATGATCCTCCCCCCTGCGGTCCAGCAGGACGGGATAGCCGTCGCGCGTAACGGTCCCGAGGGCCTCGGGATTGCGGCGCGGACGCACGTCCATCGTAAAACCGTCCCCGCAGTCGGGGACGGTAATGACCGCCGGGGCGGGGTCCGGGACCGGAGGCAATGCACGAGCAGGAACCGCTGCAAGCGGGGAAAGCGAACAGGTCAGGATCACGCCCAGAACGCGGGAGTACGCCCTCTTCATCGGGAAGGCACGACCTCCCCCATCCAGTAATATCCCCATTCCGTCGCCTGCTGCGCCAGCACCGGCATATCGGCCTCGTACCAGATAAACCGATTGTGCTTGACCATCCGTGTGAGCTCGTAGAGCTGGCCCTTGAGGGCATCCACCGGGTGCTGATCGGTACGCGGGGTAATCTGATACCAACTCCGCCCCGTCCAGACATAGATAGCCCTGGGGAAGTTCCCCTTCCAGGCGACGGGGACCGCAGGATTGTGCAGGACGCCCATGCGGTCGACGCTGCTCTGCCAGTTCCCGATCGCCATGAAGCGAGGATTGAAGCTCCAGTCCGGCACCCACGTGGAATGGGTCTCGCCTCCGGCGGAACGCGAGGGCGGAAGGCCGGGCTGGCGCACGGCCGCAACCTCGGGAGGCGGCACCGTGACATGTGACGAAATCTGGGCCGGGCGCACCCAGGGGACGATCCCCGCCATGGAGGGCACGACCGAACCGACGATGTAGTTCGTCGGACTCAGGTTGGGGCCGGACGCGGTACCATACACCCAGACTCCGTCCCTGTTCTTCGTCACGGGGTAGCCGTCGAAGGTCACATACCAGTTCTTCGGCATGTTGTAGGGCCGGTACACGTAGAACTGCATCCCGGCGTAGGACGGCTGCGCCACCAACAGGGGCTCGGCCACGTAAACTTTAGCCTCTGCCGGCGAGGCCAAACCCACTGGAGCCAAAGCCATCAGGAGGCCCGAAAGCAAACAGGTAATCGGGCCGAAATGCCGAAGGGACAACAACGTCATCACTCCTCGTCTTTTCCTGCAGAACTGCGGACCGCCGACGAACACGGCAAGCCGTACATCATCAAGCTGCGCGTCATCGGGCGAGGAGAATCTGCCCCATCCACCGGTAGCCCCAGACTGCGGCGTGTTGGGCGAGGACATTCATATCCTGATCCGTCCAGACCAGATTGTTCCTGTTGCTCATGCAGGCCAACTCGTACAGCCTGCCGCGCAGCGCGTCCACAGGATGCTGGCAATCCCGGAGGGATATCTGGTACCAGCTCCGCCCCGTCCAGGCATAGATCACATTGGGGCGGGACCCCTTCCACGCCACGGGGACCGCGGGCTTGCCCAGCACGCCGATGCGGTCCACGCTCCTCCCCCATCCCCCGATAGCCATGAAATTGGGATTCCGAACCCAGCAGGGGACACAGACGGGAGCGGCAACGACGGCGACCGGAGCAACGGCCGGGAGGGCCGGGACAACGACCGGCGTGGCGGCAGGAACACAGGCGGGCGCCGCGACCCACGGCACCAGCCCAACCACGGAGGGAACGACCGACCCTACGACATAGGTGGTCGGCACGATATTCGCCCCGACGCAGGAACCGTAGACCCAAATACCGTCCGCATTCCTGAATACGGGGTAGCCGTCGTAGGTCGCATACCACCCGCAGGGGATATTATAGGGGCGATAAACGTAAAACTGCATCCCCGAATAGGCGGGCTGCGTGATCAGGATCGGGTCCGCTGCATTCACCCATACGGCCGCACCGCCAGCCCCCTCCACCGTAAAGGCCGGCAGAAAGAACAACACCAACAGGGACAGCACCTTAACCGCAAAACGCTTGCTCTTCATCTCTCACTCGCTCCTTTTTTGAGATAAACGTGAAAAAAGGTCCCCCCGAGGTAACCCCCTCGAGAGGGAGGAGTCTGCAAAATCCTTTTCGTCAGGCCCCAATCACCCTTTTTACCGTTCACTTTTTATCCGCCGGCAATGGAGGAAGATAAACCGGTCGATCCCCCGACGCCGGTCCGGTCGACGCCGTCCCTGGGACGGGAGGCCGATAGGCCGGGACATCCTCCGAGACGACCGCACCTCCGACGGGGGGAGTCCCTGCCGCGGAAGCCGCGCCTGGCGCCGTGTCCCCAACCCCCGCATCGAGCAGCGGGGGCTGATAGACGGGAGCCCCACCGGGCTGCACGCCCACGGGAGCGGACGGGACCGGCTGAGGGATGGGCCCCGTGTTGCCGCCCGCCGGGAGGGCAACGCCGACCTCCAGCGCGTGAGGCGCCACCGGAGGGACAATCCGGGATTCGGGCGACGCATAGACGGGCTCGCCGCCCTCCAGATGGCTCTCCCGTCCCGGTGGGACGTAGACCGAGGGCTGCCACGCATCTCCGTCGAAGGGCCCCGCTCCGGGCTCCGGAGGGGTGTAGAGCGGGACCTTGGGCAGCTCGGGATCGATAGGAGGCCGAACGGGCCGGCGCCGTGCCTGGGGGGAGTCGGGGGGGATGATGGCGATCCCGTGGTCGTTCGTGGGGATGGGGTAGACCCGTGCCGGACGCCTGGGGTCCCACAGGGGGACACGCTCCCCGTCCCCGGGGTAGACGACCACGCGGGAGAACGGCTCGAAGCCGGGGTCCAGCTCCATCGCCTTGCGATAGAAGAACTGGGCCTGCTCGAACTGGGCCGTCCTCTCGTGGTACATTCCGTACCAATACCATGCCTCGGGATTGCGCCGTTCCTCCTGCACGGCCTTCTGCAGCCACGGATACGCCGCCTCGTAACGCTCCTGACGCATCAGGGCGATCCCCTGCCGCAGGGAGGAGATGCGGGGACGGGAGGAAACGGCCTTTTTCCGGGCCGGCGCCGGTGGGGTCTTTTTCTTTGCCTTCTTCGCCTTGGGCGCCGCTTTCTTTATCGGGGCCCTCTTCACCGATTTCCTGATGGGGGGCGGCGCCTCGTCGGCCGAAACATTCCCATTGGCCCAGGTGGGCCCGCAACCGACCAAGGCCCCAAACAACAGGGTCAGAAGGGCAAAACTCCTTACACTTCCACGCGAATATCCGCCCATGGCGATCCTCAACTCCTCGGTCCCGTCACCTTGATGACGGTATCCTTCAGCTGTATGGGGTCCTTACGGTTATCCTTTATGACCCGCACCACCGCGTTCTTCTCCTGGACGGAGACCACCTTGACCTTGCCGATCGTGTTCTGGAGCACCACAACGGGATTTTCCGGGTCCACGGTCACGTAGGTATCCCCTCTGACGACCTCCAGGACATCCCCCACCCGCAGGGCGTCCTGCCGCCCAATCGAGATGAGAAACTCCCTCTTTCGGCGCTTCGACCTCGCCGTAGGCGAGATGATACGTCCCACGGTGGTGATGGCGGGGGAAAAACGGTCGCGTCCCTCCTCCCCGGCCCTCGGGTCGTTGCGGCGGATGGCGTTGCTGACCTGCCCCATGGCCTGGGCCTGAGCGTCCTCGATTCCCTTTTTGAGGGCCTGCCATTGCGAGGAGGTACGAAATTGCTCCCACGTCGGGTGACTCATCCTCTGCCCCCGATCCCTCGCATTCGTCAGCCCCAGAAGATCGAGGCCGTCCTTGAAGGGGACAGGGAGCGAGACGAGGGCCGCATCCAGCCAGTAAAGTTTCTCCCCATCGAAGGTAAAGCGTTTGTCGGCCCCCTCCACGACCCTCATGGCGAACTGACGCGCCTGGACGGTGTCCAGAATGCGGATCCGCAGGCTGACCCGCCCCCTCTCCAGCTTGCCCAGGACGTTCCGTTCCTCGAACACTGCGTCGAACAGCTCCATCTGCAGCGCCATATCCCCCGGACGATGCTCGGCGGCAAACCAGCGGTTCATGCCGGGTTCATCCAGGACCTGGACGTCAATCAGCGGCGAACGCTTGAAGAGCACCTCCAGGTAGTCCGTCATCTTTCGCTCCAGGACGTTGTAGGGGTAATACTTGCTCTCCCAGACCTGGAGACCGGTCGTGTTCTCCGTCGGAAGGATCACCACGTGCAGACGCCGCGGCTCGGCCGCCTGACAGACGGAACCCGCGCAAAGCAGCAAAAGCGCCACAAACGCTCCCCATACCTTGTTCTTCATGGATGTTCCCGTCACTCCTAAACTGTAAAGGCTTAGTACGAGAGGCCCCTCTCACTCAGAGCCCCAATTTGACATTTTAAGGTCGGGCCCAATTTCCCCATTTCACTGCAATCATTTCACTTCAATTCAATGTCAATTCAATGTCAACGTCGGGCCTCAAATCGCCTTGCGAGACCCAACCCGTTTCTATTTTACCGTATGTTAGGGAAAAATCGTCGACGATTTAGCTCCTTTGTCTTTTTAAGTCCGTATTTTTTCTCCTTGTGTCAAATCGGAATTTGATATACTATTTTACCGAGGGCAACAGGGTTCCGGTTCCAGATAATACGCGGGTCTACCTGCGAATCTATTTGAGAGGGGAGTTTCGTTATTTATGGAAAAACTGAGCATCTTCAAATGCGCCAAGTGCGGCAACATGGTTGAGGTCCTGCACGCGGGGGGCGGTGCGCTGTCCTGTTGCGGGGAATCCATGAGGCAGATGAAGGAGAACACCACCGACGCCGCCCAGGAGAAGCACGTGCCGGTGTTCGATGGCAGTGCGGTGAAGGTGGGGAGCGTCGCGCATCCGATGGCCGAGGAGCACTATATCGAGTGGATCGAGCTCATCGACGGCGACAAGATCTGCCGTCAGTTCCTCAAGCCGGGTGAGGAGCCCAGGGCCGACTTCGCCGGCGCCGGACACCCCAAGGTCGCCGCACGTGAATACTGCAATTTGCACGGACTCTGGAAAGGAGAAAGATAACGCGATGATTTCCGAGAAGATGGCGGCCGCAATCAACGACCAGGTCAAGGCTGAATTCGATTCCGCCTACATCTATCTGGGCATGGCCGCGTACCTCCAGAACTGCAACCTGCCGGGGATGGCCCACTGGATGAAGGAGCAATACCACGAGGAGCTCGAGCACGCGGAGCGGTACATCGAACATCTCTACGAGCGCGGCGCCCGCGTGAAGATCGAGGAGATCGCCAAGCCCAGGGATAGCTACGACGGTCCCCTGAGCGTCTTCAAGGAGTCCCTCCGGCACGAACGGTGCGTGACGGAACGCATTAACAAGCTGATGGATCAGGCACTCGAGGAGAGGGACCACGCCACCTGCTCCATGCTTAGGTGGTTCATCGACGAGCAGGTGGAGGAGGAGGCGAACGTCGAGGCCATCGTCCGTAAGCTGGAGTTCGTGGGCGACTCCCACGCCAGCATCTACCTGCTGGACAAGGAGCTGGGCGGACGCTAGTGTCCGCGACGCGACGGCTGAGAGGGAACGGCGTGCTCGCCGTTCCCTCGTTTTGTACGTCCCGCCATGTGCGATAATCCGTCCCTATCCGGGGATGCCGCCCATCCCCAAAACACCGCCCATCCAAGAGACACTGCCCATCCGGGGCTCGTCCGACTGAGGCCGTTTCTGGATGGGCTCTACTTCGTATACAACCGCAGGGAGCTGATCCATCCCGATCCGCTCCTGTTCCTCTACCGTTACGACGACCCGCTCGACCGCGAAATAGCGGGGCTCGTCGCCTCATCGCTGGCCTATGGACGCGTCGCCCAGATTCTGGGGAGCGTCTCGCGGGTTCTGGATCCCCTGGGCCCGAGGCCACACCGTTTTCTGATCGACCATCCCAAGGCGCCGTCCCGGCTCCTCGAGGGCTTCAAACACCGTTTCACCACAGCCGGGGAGATGGTGGGGCTCCTGGCCAACGCCGCGCGGGCCCAGAGAGAACACGGGAGCCTGGAGGGGCTTCTGCGCCATTGCCTGGAGAGGAGCCACGATCTGCTGAGCGCTCTGGACGGATTCTCCGACGCACTTTCGCCGGAGCGTCGGGGGTTTCCGCTCCTGACGGCGCCGCGGGACGGCAGCGCCTGCAAACGGCTCTTCCTCCTCCTGAAGTGGATGGTGCGGAGGGACGACGTCGACCCCGGGGGGTGGAACGTCGTCGCCCCGCGCGACCTCATCATGCCGACGGACACGCACATCCACGCCATCGCGTTGAAGCTGAGGCTGACGAAGAGGAAACAGGCGGACCTCGTTACGGCGCTCGAGATCACGGAGAGGTTCCGCGAGGTTGCGCCGGACGACCCCACACGGTACGACTTCGTCCTGAGCCGTTTCGGGATCCGAAGCGGCCTGCACGCTGACGACCTTTCGGACCTCCTTAGCCCGTGAAGCCTTCGTCCCATCCCGCCCCAGAATCCGCATAATCCAGTATAATGAAGACGTTTTAAGCTCCGATTCGCAGAACGGCTCTTTCTTTAACGAACCAGCACCCTCGGCATCCCTGGATTTTTCGTTTTCGACCGCCGCACTTCGGTTGGGTTTTGTTCGATTCGTTTTGGTCCGAAAGGAGGCTTTTTGCATGTCAGAAAAGCAATTTCCGCTCATCTCGGACGCCCTCGTCAGAATCGGGGGTACGCCCGAAGACAAGGCATCCGCTATTCGTGAGGTCGGGGAACTGCTGCGCAGCGCCGGGTACGTCGATCCCCCCTACGTGGCGAGCATGGCGGAGCGGGAAAAGGCCGCGGACACCTTCCTGGGGGCGGGCGTCGCCATCCCCCACGGCAAGGTCGAGGACAAGAACTGCGTCCGGCACGACGGCATCGCGGTTCTGCAGGTCCCCGCGGGCGTCGAGTGGAACGCCGGCCAGACCGCGAAGCTGGTCGTGGGGATAGCCGCGAGGTCCGACGGACACCTGTCCATCCTGAAACGACTGACGCGGCTGATCCAGGACGAGGAGCGGATCGCGCGCCTGTCCATCACGGACTCCGCCGCCGAGATCGTCTCGGCCCTCTCCGAGGAGCGCGGCGCTGAGGACGCGAAACCTGCCGAGGCCGAGGACCTGGAGGTCCGGGACGAATGGGTGCTCGACTACCCCTCCGGCCTGCACGCGCGTCCCGCCTCGCTCTGGGTCAACGCCGCGAAGGCCCTCGAGGGGCCCCTGCGCCTGCGCCGGGGCTCCGACGCAGCGGACCCGCGGAACCTCCTGTCCCTGCTCCAGCTCGGCATTAAGTCTGGGGAGACGATCGTCATTTCGGCATCGGGCGAGAAGGCCAGGGCCGCGGTCCGAAGGATGAAGGAGGTCATGGCCGGCCTCTCCGCGCAGGAGAAGGAGGATTTCGAGCGTGCCGCACGCAAGGCGGCCGAGGCCGTGCCCCCGAGGAACGCCTGGGTTCCGCCAAGCGGCAAGCCCGCACTGAAGGGCGTCTCCGCAAGTCCGGGGCTGGCGACGGGCACGATCGTCAGGATCGGCGCCCGTATGACGGAGGTGGAGGATGAACCCGCACCGCTGGAGGAATCCGCCCGCCTGCTGGAGTCCGCCATCGACAAGGCCAGGCGGCAACTCGAGGCGGTCATCGAGGAGACCGTCCGCCGTCTGGGACAGAACGAGGCGGCCATCTTCAGGGCCCATCTCGGCATCCTCGAGGACACCAGGCTCCTGTCCCTGGCCTCCCGGATGATCGTCGCCGGGCACGGCGCGGCATGGGCGTGGCACCACGCGGTCGAGACGCTGGCCAACGAGCTCGCGTCGATCGACAACCAGCTTCTGGCGGCACGGGCCGCGGACATGAGGGACGTGGGACGCCGGGTCCTCTCGGCCCTGGGGGAGGAGGAGGGAGAGGAATCCCCATCCCTCGCCGGAACCCCCAACTCGCCGGCCGTCATCGTGGCCGAGGACCTCTCCCCGTCGGACACCGCCGGGCTGGACCGGGAACGGGTCGCGGGGCTCGTCACGGCCCTGGGCGGTCCGACGTCGCACACCGCGATCATCGCGCGCACCCTCGGGCTCCCCGCGGTCGTCGCCCTGGGGCGCGACCTCCTGGACAAGCCCGCCTCGACGGCCATCGTCGACGGGGACACCGGCAGGGTCTGGCTGGATCCCACCGAGGAGGACCTGTCGGCCGCCAGGGAGAGGATGCGCACCCTCAAGGAGAGGGAGGAGGCGGAACGGGCCGCCCGCCTGGAGCCGGGGAGGACTGCCGACGGCCGCATCATCGCGGTCGCCGCGAACGTCAACCGGCCGTCTCAGGTTGCGGAGGCCATCGACATGGGCTGCGAGGGCGTCGGGCTGATGCGCACGGAGTTCCTCTTCCTGGAGCGGGACACGACCCCGACCGAGGACGAGCAGTACGAGATCTACCGCGCCATGCTGAGCGCCCTCGGCGGCAGGCCCCTCATCGTCCGGGCCCTCGACATCGGCGGGGACAAGCGCGTCCCGCACCTGGACCTTCCCCACGAGGAGAACCCGTTCCTCGGCGTGCGCGGCGTGCGTCTGCTGCTCCGCCGGCCGGAGCTCCTCTACCCGCAGGTCCGTGCCCTCTACCGCGCCGCCGGGGAGGGGGACGGACTGTCCGTGATGTTCCCCATGGTCGGGACCCTGGAGGAGATACGCCGTTTCCGCGCCGTCTGCGAGGAGGTTCGCGCCTCGCTCGACGCGCCCCGCATTCCCCTGGGCATCATGGTCGAGGTTCCGGCCGCCGCCCTCCTTGCCGAGGAGTACGCGCCCGAGGTGGACTTCTTCTCCATCGGGACCAACGACCTGACCCAATACACCCTGGCCATAGACCGCCAGAACCCGGAGCTGGCCGCCTCGGCCGACTCCCTTCACCCCGCCGTCCTGCGCCTTGTCCGAAGGACGGTCGAGGGGGCCGAAAAACACGGCAAGTGGGTGGGCATCTGCGGCGGCATCGCCGGAGACCCGTTCGGAGCCTCGCTGCTGGTCGGGCTCGGAGTCACGGAGCTGTCGATGACCCCCCGCGACATTCCTGCGGTCAAGGCCCGGCTCCGCGCGAACGACTACGCGAAGCTCAGGGCCCTGGCGGAGAGGGCTCTCGAGCAGGACAGCGCGGAGGCCGTTCGGAGACTGGATCAGGAGGCCCAGGGATGAGGATCGTGACCGTCACCCTGAACCCCGCGATCGACATGACGGTAAAGCTGGCGGAACCGCTCGCGCGGGGTTCCGTCAACCTGGCCGAGTCCGTGACCGAGACGCCGGGGGGCAAGGGGATCAACGTCGCCTCGTTTCTGGCCGACTGGGGGCTGGGCTCATCCGTCACCGGCCTGATCGGTGCGGACAACGTCGGGATATTCGAGGGGATGTTCCGTGAGAAGAAGCTGGACGACCGCTTCGTCCGGGTCCCGGGCAAGACGCGCACGAACGTGAAGATCGTGGATGGCGACGAGACGACCGACGTCAACCTCCCCGGCCTTTGCGCGGACGCCTCCGTGCTCCGCAGCCTGGAGACGGTCCTTCTGGACCTGGCGAAGGAAGGGCCCTGTATCGTCTCCCTCTCGGGGAGCCTGCCCAAGGGGTGCGGGACGGATATCTACGCGAACCTGACCCAAAAGCTCCGGGGCCTTGGCGCCCGGGTGATGCTGGACACCAGCGGGGAGGCGCTGAAGACGGCCCTCGACGCTCCCGTCAAGCCGCTCTGCGCCAAGCCGAACAGGAGCGAGCTCGCGGCCTGGACCGGACGGACTATCGAGACGGAGGAGGACCTGATCCATGCCGCCAGGGCGCTCCTGGCGGGGGGGATGGAGCTGCTTGCGGTCTCGATGGGGGGGGACGGGGCGGCGTTCTTCTCCAGAGAGGGCGCCCTGCACGTGAGAAAGCGGCTGGACCGGCTTTCGAGCACCGTCGGGGCGGGCGACTCCATGGTCGCCGGCATCATCGCCGCCCTGAGCGAGGGCGGCGACCTCGAGCGCGCGGCGCGCCTCGGGACCGCCTTTGCGGCGGCACGGGTCGACGCTGATTTCGAGGGCAGCCTCCAGGACCACGGGGCCATAGAGGAAATCGCCTCGTCCGTCGAGTTGAAGAGCATCAGACTGTAGGGAGGGGAAAGCATCGTGGAAAAGGACACGCTGTTTCTTATCATCAACGGAGGAGCGTCCGCACCCCGCGGAATCCTTGCTGCGGAGGCCCTGAGGAACGTGGCCGAACGTCTGGGCCGGAAGCTGGAGATCGAGGTCCGGGTGAATGGCTCAACGCTGGTCGCCTTCGACACGCCGCCCGGCCCTGACGACCGCATCCTTCTCGTTGGGGGAAAGGCGGGGGAAAAGGACCCGGCCATCCCGGAGCGTGCGGAGGCCGTCCCCGTCGTCGATATCGGATCGATCCTGACCAACCCGACGAGGGCGTTGGAGCTGCTCTTCGGGGGAGCAGCATCACCCGGCGCACCGGCCGGGGGGACGAAGAAGGAGCTCATCGTGGCGATCACATCCTGCCCGACCGGCATCGCACACACCTTCATGGCCGCCGAGGGGCTGGAGCAGGCGGCCAAAGCTCTGGGCTACGATATCCGAGTGGAGACCCAGGGGTCCGTCGGCGCAGGAACGCCCCTGACACCCGAGGAGATATCCAGGGCGGCCCTCGTCCTCATCGCCGCGGACAAGGAGGTGGAACGCAGCCGCTTCGTCGGTAAGCGGGTCTTCGCCACGGCGACGAAGCCGGCGATCACGGCCGGCGAGGCCCTGATCCGTCAGGCATTCTCGGAGGCGACGGTTCAGGCGGGAGACACGCAAAAAGCGTCCTCCGAGGCTGCGGCATCCCAGAAGAAGGCCGGTCCGTACAAGCACCTGATGACCGGCGTCTCGTTCATGCTTCCCTTCGTCGTCGCGGGCGGCCTTCTGATCGCCCTCGGGTTCGCCTTCGGCGGCATCTACGCGGGGGACAAGTCCAACGCCGGAACCCTTGCACACGCGCTCTTCACGATCGGAGCCACGGGCGCCTTCACTCTGATCGTACCGGTGCTGGCCGGCTACATCGCCTACTCGATCGCGGACCGCCCCGGGATCGCCCCCGGCATGGTCGGCGGCGTCCTGGCGGCCAACATGGGCGCGGGGTTCCTCGGCGGCATCGTGGCCGGGTTTATCGCCGGCTACGTCACGGATCTCCTGAACCGGGCAATCCGGCTTCCCAAGAACCTGGCCGGGCTCAAACCGGTTCTGATCCTTCCGTTGTTGGGAACCCTAATCACCGGACTTCTGATGCAGTACGCGGTGGGAGCTCCCGTGGCTCGAGCACTCCAGGCCCTCACCGATTGGCTCCAGGGGATGCAGGGCGCCAGCTCGGTTCTCCTGGGACTGCTCCTGGGCGGGATGATGGCCATCGATATGGGGGGGCCGATCAACAAGGCGTCCTACGCCTTCGCCACGGGCCTCATCACCTCGAAAATTTACGGCCCGATGGCCGCCGCGATGGCGGGTGGGATGACGCCGCCTCTGGCCCTGGCGCTCGCTTGCCGTCTCTTCAAAAACCGCTTTACCCCGGAGGAACTGGAGGCCGGAAACGCCGCGGCCGTCCTGGGGCTCGCCTTCGTGACGGAGGGGGCTATCCCCTTTGCGGCCCGGGACCCGCTGCGAGTCATCCCGGCTCTCGCCGTGGGATCCGGACTGGCCGGGGCAATCTCCATGCTGGTCGGGGCGGAGCTGAAGGTTCCTCACGGAGGGGTCTTTGTCCTGACCATACCGGGTGCAGCCACCCATCTTTTGGGCTACCTCACTGCCTTGGTCTTGGGTACCATTGTCAGCACGCTGTTGCTGGCCGTGCTCAAGAGACCTTTGAAAGGAGCCTAATTCCGATTTCAATCATATTTCAATCATAAGGGGAGGATGCCCAGGCATCCTCCCCTCTCTTAATTATGATCGTAACAAATCCCCCTACTGGGAGATCGCGCTGACCGGACAGGCCGAAACACAGCTCCCGCACTCAATGCAGGTATCGGGATTGACCTTCGCCTTGCCGTCCGTCATCGCGATAGCCTCGACAGGACACGTTCCCACGCACGCCTCGCACGCCACACACGTGCCGGCGTCAACGACCGCTTTAGCCATTTGACACTCCTCCTCGTTCTCAAAAGCTCGTTCTCAAAAAAACAAAAGCCGTTCAAAACCCCCACAGTTTTGACGTTTTCATTATAGCACAGGGGTATAGCCTGATGTCCCGCGGAAAAAAGAGTATTTCACGACTCCGAATCATATCGTCTCCCGCCGAAGCGCTGTCCCTCCCCGCCCCTACGGCGCTCCTCGAAGAACTCCCGCAGCCCCGCCTTGACGGACTCGGGCAGGTCCTTTTTCCTGACGTCGCGGACCGCTCCCTCGAGGGCCTGGAGCATGTGCAGGCAGGCTGAGGGGTCGATGCCGCGTATCCTGAGCCAGGCCTCGCGGCTTCCGATTGCCCTCAGAGCCTCGGGAGTCTCCACCTCCGCTCGTTTCAACAGGTCCTCCAGCGCCGGCCCGATATTGGGCATGGAGGAAAGGGAACCGTTCACTTTCTGAACCTCCTCATCCTGGGAAAGGCGACGTCGGAAGATCGGCGCTCCGAAGCGCCGTTCCGCGTTCCGCTACTCCGTAAACCAATTACGCCATCGTCGAATCTCATGGCCCTGGTATAACGTCGTGCCGCAGGAGCTCCAGCAGAGCTTCGCGTTCGTTCGGAACGCGTTCCTCAACGACCGCGTCCAGCAGTGCCCTGAGGGCTTTCCCGATACCGGGTCCGCGGTACCCCAGCTCCATGATGTCGCCG
>CAUPUB010000040.1:0-20492 GCA_963514535.1 uncultured Fretibacterium sp. | reverse complement strand
CGTCCCGAGCGGGAAAGAAAAGGCGCCGGAACTCCACGAGGGAGCCCAGCGCCGCTTTTTCCATGTCGATCACGGTGTTTATCTCGGCTCTATCCATCCGCCGCCAGCCTCTCCAACAACGCCGCCCGGACCTCCGCCTGGAGCGAAAGCGAGCCGGAATGCTCCACCTGCAACTTCCCGGTAGTCTCCGGCCGCCCCATCGTGCGGTCCAGAATCTCGGTGGCCGCGGCCAGGGCGATCTTCTCGGTCTTGCTCCCCACCAGCTCGACCAGCTTTCGCGCCGCGTCTGGCGAGGCCGCCTTGAGGATTTCCTTCACCTCAGGGTTCGCCTTGGGCCGGCCCGATGGGTTCCCCGACTGGCCCTTCTTGAATCTGTGGGGAGGCCGCTTCCCCTCTGTTACCTCTTTGTTCCCAACAGCCAATCGGTTCACCTCCTTTGAGCCCGCCCTATGTCATGCCATGCCTTCACATTTTTCTGTAATCACAAAACGCTCCAGAAGATAACGGGCCTGTATGCGTCGCCCCTCGCGTGCACTCTCGGAAATTTCGTCCCATTCCAGAAACTTCCGCGACAGATCTCCGAATTTATCCGCTGCAACGGTGTTCCCTTGTTCGACGGCCTTGCGCCCTGCTTCGTGGAGTATCTTAGCCAGATTTTCGATTTCCGACAGGAAGTTTTCCTCCACAAAGGGGACACCGAACGCTTTGGCGCAAGCGTGTTCGATACTACAGCCCCGCGCATTCTCCCACCCTTTGGCAAAAACAACCAAATCTACCCCGGACATTCGTTTCAAAGACTCGCCCATGTTCTCGAGCGGAGTGTGATTTACATGCCCCTCGCCGAGGTACGACTTAGCAAGCTCGCCCTCTATCCCCAAGACCCCGAGGGCAAGTTTCAGTACCCGGTCCTGCTCCTTCACGATCTCCTCTTTCTCCTTGCCCCTCATCGGCATAGACACGAACACCTTTTTCATTGTTTTCTAGCTCCCTTCATGAATTTGAACAACAAAAAAGGACGCCACCGCGGGCGCCCAAATTCGATGCTACCAAAATACCACGGAATCCGAGCTTTTAGTTCGCGAATAGTTCGCGAATAGTTCGCGAATAGTTCGCGCGATTTTTCAGAACCCCAGGTATCGGATAGCCAACTCAACGAGCTCCTTTCGTTTCTGGAAAAAAGAAGTTTTTCCCAGCCCTAACTCCGATGCCGTTGCCTGCCAGGTATTCTCCCCGAGATAAAACAATTCCAGGATCCCCCGCAGGATCATTTTAGGAGAATCGGCCAAAACGTAATTCTCTCGTAGATCGTCGTAGAGGCGTCTAATTGGCAACGTGCGACGCTCCAGGTGTAAGATACCATCCTCGACCCTTTCGATGCGCTCCAGGCGCGCCAGGGGGGCATCCTGTGGGGCTCCTGATCCAGGGACGCCATCATAAGCTTGCACCTTCATGGACGAGGCCGCGTCCAGCATCCTCAGGTCGGCCCTCATTACCTCCAACCTGGCAACGTTCGCCTTGTAGTCATACAGGCACCTCTCAGCGAAGCGGAACTGAAAACTGTTCTCGGTCATATCAGGGCTCGCCATGAGGCCGGAACTCCAACACGGTAACGATCGTCGCCGTCTGTGATCCTGCCTGCCGCTCGACGTGAAGGCGCTGTATCTGCCGGTCATCCTCGATGACCCCGGCCATGGCGAGGCAGTCTTGCAGCGCCTTAATCCGGTTGTCCATATCCCAGCGCCTCCGGTCGGCGGTCCGGAAGACGATCTCCAGTGCCACGTCGCCGCCGTAGGGCTTGGGGTTCTTTTTTGCCGCCGCCATAATGGCGGCGGTGACGTTCTGCCACTCTCTCCCCTGGACGGTCTTGTAGCGAATCCCGTTCCGGGAGGTCCGGTAAAGGTGATTCACCGTAGGGGGCAAACCCAACAAATTGACTTTGATTATCTCTTTCATCATTTTTCACCCTCGGTAACTTTTCGCCGCCCCACCCCTCCCGTTAGCGTTACAGTGTTACACCCCCTAAAGGGGGTGTGTAACACCTGTAACACTGTAACGGAGAAGGGGCCGCGTTACTGTAACGGCCATGTAACACTCATGTAACGCATGAAACGCTCTATTTGCAACATGTTATAGCTTGCATAGCGTGTAACGCCATTATGTTACAGGCGTTACAACGCGTTACGTGTAACAGGCTTGTAACTCGTGTAACATTTCCCCAAGAACCACGTTACATGGGTTACATTTCGTGGCTTGTAACGTCTTGTTTTTCCTGTAACCTTTTAGCCAGAAACTCCTTTTCCCAAGGGGCCCATAACCCTATTGGGATATAGATATTGTCATTCACATCGAGCCACTTGAGTTTTACCAGGTCATTACGAGCCCTGTGAAAGGCTGTTCTTTTGGCCCCATCGTTTTCAAGCGTACTCTTGGAGAAGAACACCTTGCGCCATTCCTCCAGGGCAAGTCCTTGGAATTCGCCCTTCTCGTCCAACAGTCCCGACGTGGATGCCGCCTCGATGTAAGTCATCATTCCAAAGTTTTGGTTGGTAGACAGGGGTTTTTCTTCTGGCGCTTTTATCTCCTCTGTGCTTTCGGATAGCTCCATGACCTTGGTGGTTATCTGCTCGCCGTCCTCGTCGAGCCAGCCGGGGACGTTGACCGTTACCAGCTCGAAGCTCAACGATTCCTGGCGTTCGGAGTCTTTATTCTTGGTCTGTATCAGGGAGATAAGACCGCTCTCGTCCCCCTTGACCATGAGCTCGATGTCCATAGCACCGCGCCAGGCAGATGAGCCTCTGGCTCGGTCCTGGGCATTCTCTGCCACGCCGGTATGATGAACCAGCGCAACCGTGCAGGAAAACTCATGTCCCAGCGCCGCGCAAGCGTCCAGCATCGTCTTGGCGTCCTGCGCTTTGTTCTCGTCGCCAACCATGAAACGGTTCAGCGTGTCTACGACAATCATGCAAGGGACGACGTCGTGGCTCCGAATTTCCTCGATGGTCTTCATTAGCCCCTGGGGAGTATTCAAGTCTACCGCCCCCTCGCTAACGTATATATTTGCATCCTCTACGCCCTTGTGGGCTGCCCATCCTACGAGGCGGGCCCTCAGTCCGGCATGCCCCTCTCCCGCCAGGTAGACCACGGGGCCGTGCTTGACTTTGAATCCGTGCCAGTCTTTTATCTGCGGGCAGGCGATGGAGAGCGCCATGTCGAGGACAACGAACGTCTTTCCGACGCCGGATGCGCCGAATACCATGATCTGCGCTTGTTCCTGAATCCAGTTTTTAATGAGCCAACGGATCGGCTGGGGCTTTTTGCAGAGCTCGGCAAAGGGCAATATCCAATGCCTCGGCCGAGCCAGCAGCAGCGCCCGCAGGTCCTTCCCGGCGGCTGCGTAGTCGTTGGCGTCCCCAAGATCAGGGGGGACGATGACCTTTGCCCCAATGGCTTCCGCGGCCTCCTGGGCCTTCTTCTGCCCCACTCCGCTCTCGTCGTTGTCAGCGACGAATGCAAGTACGGCGTTCGGCAGGTTCTCCCGGAGGAAGCGCCCCACCTTGTCCAGGTTCCCGGCGTTCAGGGCTACCCAGACCTCGCAGCCCGTCGCCTCGTGCACGCTGGCCCCTGTGGCGTACCCTTCGACGATGTACTTTGCCTCCGAGGCTGGGTGTCCTGCGGCTGGGATGCGGAAATATCCGCCCCCAATCTCTCCGCCGTAGTGGAACTCCTTACGTCCATCGGGCCGGATGTACTGGAGTGAGGAAAGCTCCGTGCCGATGTAAATTGGCATGATCAGCCTCCCGTCGCCCGTCATTCTCAGCCCATGGTTTTCAACCTTCTTGCGTCGAAGATACGAGTGTTCCTTTCTTGCCTCGGGAGCGTTCTTCCATATCTCCCGGCACGTCTCGGCGGCCCGCTTGCGGCGCCTCCTCATCTCCTCGTCTCGAAGCTCCTGCGCTCTGCGGCAGTGCTCCTCCATCAGCGCGCGAGCTTCCTCGGTCAGGTCCGCCGGCAGGGACGCATGCCATTTTCGCGTTATGTCGCGCCGCCAGTCTCCGAACGCTCCGGCAGGTACTCCATCCCCATGGAGGACGTACCAGCCCGTCTTTTCCGTTCCGGAATCGCCCTCCACCTTGAAGCGATGGAGCCGTCCGTCCAGGGAGACCTCATCCGGTGCGGTTCCCAGGGCCTCCAGCATGGCCTCCTGTGCCTGCCGTTCCGGGGGGAGATCGTTGCCGTTATTTACGCTCCAGTCAGCCGGCAGCTTCATCTTGCCGCTCCTCCCAACCCCATTTCGTTATCTCAGGGAAATTCCCTTTCCTCCGGTACTCCACCCACAAAGGACAGAAACCCGAGGCGTTCATGCAATTCGCGAGAGCTCTTAAATCTCCTTCACTCAGTTTGCTGACGCGATGCCCCGAGAAGGCGTACAGTATCTTCTTCCCCTTCTCCTCTGCGTACCCTCCGTGCATCAGGCACAGGTACAGAGATACCACGTCCGCCATCAGCGCCTGCCCGTAGAAGTCCACCCGGATCATGGGGGTACCGTTCTTCCTGCTCTTCTGGACGGACCAGAACCAGCCGCGTACCTCCATGCGCACGGGGCCGCCCATGATATCCTCCGCCTCGTTGAGCTCGGGACGTTCCTTCTCCTGTTCCGGGAACACGTACCCACAGCAGGGGCAGACTTTTACGCCTGCGGGGACCGCCTCCTGGCACTCCGGGCACTCTTTTACCGGAGCTATCCCCGGTTTCCCCTTCTCCTTCGCCCTTGGCGGGACGACGCTCGTCACCGGCCCATGGCGCGCGATGTTCCCCGCGAAATCCAGCACGAGGCAGTCCTTGTATTCACCGCTTTTCACCCGCATCCCGCGTCCGGCCATCTGGAGATAGAGCCCCGGCGACAGCGTGGGGCGCGCCATGACGATCAGGTCGATGTCCGGATGGTCGAAGCCCGTGGTCAATACGTTCATGTTCGTCAGCGCTTTTATACGCCCAGCTTTGAAGTTCTCGAGGGTCCAAGCCCTTTGCTCCTTCGGCATGTCGCCCGTAACCGCCTCCGCTGTTACGCCCTGGCGACGGAGCTCGTCGCGCATGTGGAGGGCGTGTTCGACGCCCGTGCAGAAGAAGAGCCAGGACTGGCGTCCTTCCGCGCGCCGGATGGTCTCCGCCACGATCGCGGCGTTGTCGTCCTCCGTATCGACGCGTGCCTGGAGCTCGTGCTCCACGAAGTCGCCGCCACGCTTGCGTATCCCATCGACATCCAGTTTCCGATCCGTGAACTTGGAGCGCAGCCTGGCCAGATATCCGCGCGCCACAAGCTCCTCGATGGAGACGGACTCGATCAGCCCGTCGAACAGGCTGTCATCTCCCTCCGTCACCATGCCCTGCCCCAGCCGATACGGCGTCGCCGTCAACCCGATCACCCGCAGGTGCGGATTGGTCTCCCGCAGCCCCTCGATGAAGGTCCGATACATCCCCGCATCCTGGTTATTGATCAGATGGGCCTCGTCCACGATGACGAGCCCCACATGCCCCGCCTCCTCGGCCTTCTTCCAGATAGATTGGATGCCGGCCACCGTGACGGCGTTCATGTCCTTTCGCCCCAGCCCAGCGCTGTATATCCCGAGGGGGGCCTCCGGCCACGCGGCGATGATCTTCTCCGCGTCCTGCACCAGCAGCTCCTTTACGTGCGATAGGACGATGATGCGGCGGCCCTCGCGCCCGTTCAGCAGGTCCTCGCACAGCCCCGCCACGATCCAGCTCTTTCCGCTCCCAGTCGGCGCCACAATGCAGAGATCCCCCTCATGGCCGTTCAGCCAGGCGTAGGCGTCCTCTATGGCGCGTCTTTGGTAGTCCCTGAGCTGGGGGATCAAAAGGGGATCTCCGCCCTCGGCTCGGGCTCGCGTTTGCCGTCCAGCAGGGCGCGGGACAGGACCCCGCTCCCGCCGTTGACGACCCCTTTCCCGTCTATTTCATAAACGGCGTTCCATCCGCTTTCGTCGGCCCCCAGCATGGGCCACGGCACGAGGTCGGGATGGAGTGCGTGCGACGTGCATCCGTCCAGCTGTTCGTCCGGCCTGAGCGTCGCGTTGTTGAAGAGCTCGCACGTCCAGGTCCCGTCCTGTTTGGGGGTCACGTGGGCGCAGGACCGACAGCTCACGCATCGAGGCTCGATACAGTGCGTCTCGAAACAAAAGCTCCACGCCGGGCACATCCGGCATTGATACCAGGACGGATTTTCGCTCAGGGGCGCAGGCATCCGCTCCATAAGTGCAATCCTGTGCCCTCGATCGATGATATCCTTTGCCGCCTGGGGGTTGTACTCGACGCGCTCCGTGTACATCTCGTCGTTATCCTTACAGACAGCGACGTATAGGGCGCGGGCGATCCCAGTTCCGTGCATGTAGCATTGCATTTGGCACCAGTGCCGACGCTTCGCCTCGAACACGCCGTCCTTTTTGAGCTCCGTGAAGGACTTGAGGTTGTGCGTTTTGAACTCCGCCACGTGGCGTGTCTTCGGGGCCTCCGGGACGCCGCTCTCGATGATCCCGTCCAGGCTCCCGCCGCAATGGCAGCCAAGGTTGATAAAAACCTGTCCATTTATGTCCTCGCAAGTGCTGTGTATATCAATACCTATGCGTTTTAAGTTATCTACAATGACGCTTTCTTCGCGTTGTCCGCGGTTGAAGAGCCTGAGCATCCGCCCGCTAAATTTCTCCCTGACAGCCCAGCGGAAGGACAGCCAGAGCCATCTCTCGCAGGGATGGCCCAGGAGGGAGGCCCCAAGATGCGGACGCGGGGCCTCCTCCTGCTCCTCCCACCATCGGTCTACTAGGGCCTCGACCGTATTCTTCGGTTTCGGCACCGCGACCATGGCGACGCCTACTTGAACCAGGCCGAGGAACTCGCGGAGCCGCTCGTGCTCGTCACGGCAGGTTTTGCGAACGCCTCGCCGAACCCGCTGGCAGCCGAGGGCGCGGCGAACGCGTCCGCCGGAGGCGGCGTTATCGAGGCTGCCTTCTCGTAGCCTTTGATGCGGTTCTGCGGGCCGTACTGTCCGCTTCCCTCGTCGACCCCGACACGGACGTTGACTGTCAGCCCCAGGAGCTGATCCGTATCGTTGAAGCGGTTGATCTGCTCCTGCGACATCCCGCTGGCAACCATCAGGCTCTTGATCTGTTGCCGACCGATCCGCATGGACTCGGCGGAGTCGTTCACGATGTTGTGATTCGCGAATAGCTTCCGCCCTTGGAACCTTGGCCCCAGCACGACGAACTCCACCTTGATATACTGCCCCGTGCCGTTCTTCGTCGACTTCAGATCCGTCGCATCTACCTTCACCGTATACTTGCCCTCCGGGAGCGGTTCGAAGTTCATGACCTCCGCTGTCCGGATGTCCTCCAAAACGTTCTGAGAAAGGATTGCCATGGTGTTATGCCTCCTCCATAAGTTTCACCGTAAACGACGCCTTGCCCGGCGTGATCTCCAGCGCCTCGGACAGCTTCGTCCTGACCCCATCGTCCGCCTTGTCCCATTCCCTCTTGACGATCTCCGGCTTCCAGCGGAAGCACGTGTCCAGCGCCGGGGCGATGTTGTTGATGATGGCCAGCTCCCGCAGCCTGGCCGCATCGATCTTGACGTTCATCTTGCGTGTGAGCGTCACCTTGTACTCGCCGACGGTGTTGGTCTTGGCCCCCTCCCAATCCTCCGGGACGCCGATGGCCGACGCGAGCGCCGCCTCCAGCTCTACACGCACATTCTTCGCCGCCTGCTCCGCCTGCTTCGCCTCGTACAGCTTCGTCACCAGCTCATTGATCTCCATGCTGCTGTCCTCCTGCGATCTTCGTCATGGCGGCTCCGAGGTCCGCCGGCTCCCATGCGTTCAGCTTCCCGCTTCGGTCTTTCGCCTGCCAGCTCAGGTCCCCCTGGCACTGAAGCGCCCTTCGTGTGTTGCCCTCCTCGTCCTGGACGAGGCGCAGCGCCAGGACCTCGTCGAAGAAGTAGGGGAGCGACTGTGCCAACCTCTGTCCTGGCATGGAGGGGGCATAGAGCAGCGATCCCGTGTCCGTCTGCACCTTCTCCACCTTGGCGCTGAAATAGACGTGCCGGTCTGGCAGGTCCCGGAAGGCTCGGATCATCTGCGCCATGCGGTCGTTCATGTTCCCGTAAGCCGCCCGCCCATCCTTCGTGGTGGTCTTCTCCTCGCTCAGCACTACCTCGGCGATCTCCGAGATGCTGTCCAGCGCCACGGACTTGTACTTTTTCGCCTCGTCGCCCTGGAGGAGCCATTGATAGACTTCTCCAAGCTCGCCGATGTTATTGACCTCGACGTAGGGGATATTGCAGTCCTGGAGGCTCAACAGCCCTCCCTCCGCCGACAGGATGATGGGGTCGGGCAGCGTGCGGATGAGGTGCGTCTTGCCCGCTCCGGCCTGCCCGTAGACCAGAACCTTGATCCCCCCGCTGGCGACGCTCCCGGTACTTTTGAGATTTATTGCCATGTGCTCTCACACCTCCGTAATCTCGTAGTCCTCGACCTGCCGCTGCGTGAAGCCCTCCAGCCAACCCGCCGTAGGGTGCCGGAACAGATCCACCCTCCCGACGTGCCGGAGATAGACCCGGCGGAAGTCGCTGGACAGGGCGGTTCCCAGGAATATCGCGTGTTTATTGCGCAACTTGAATCGGTATGTCTGGCCTGTGGTAAAATCCATTTGTCACCAACCTTCTTTTCTTTCGGAAAGGCCCCTTGCCAGAGGGGCTTTTCTCTATACAGCCCCCTTGATCGACAAGATTTCGAGTGTGTCGATCTCCACGCTATCGTAATCGCAGGAGTTGAAATACAACGGGTCATTGAATGCATAGTCCAGTTTCGCAAGCTCTTCGCAGTGTCCAGTGTCTTCGAGTTTATTAAGAAGCCCATTCACATACTTTTCCGCCGCCTCCTCGCTTTCGGCATCAACCTCAAAAGCCGGATACGTTGTAAAAAGCGCCTTGACTGTTAGCTCCACCTCTATAGCGAACTTAGGCATCTTCTTCTCCTTCCTCTCCCCGCGCCTTCGCGAGGGCGGCCGTGGCTCTTAGGATCGTCTGGCGGTCCTTCTTTCCATGGAATAGAAAGCCAATCAGGTCCACCAGCGCCTCGTACAGCTCCGGCGCGGCGGCGATCAGGTGGGCATTGGCGGCGTCCTCCACTTCGTTGTGCCAAGATTCAAGCGACGCAATTGCGCGCCCTGCTCCTCGAATATAAGGGCGATCTACTCTCCACGGTCCCGGCGTGTAACTCATGCGCTCGCCTCTTTCGATGTGACTGCTTTTTGGGCGCATAGGAACTTAGACTGAAGCTCTGCGGCCTTTAACGCCTCCATCGGCTCCGTCGTATACGAGTGGTGAACTTCAATAGACAAGTAAAACGTCGCGCCGCAATTAGCGCATTCCACCTCACCAGACACGAGCTCCTGTGGCTCGTCTTCTCGATATCCGCAGTAGGGGCACACTGCGGTTTCGTCGTCTTGGATAGCCTCAAAAACTACGGTCTCTATGGTCTTCATGCGCTCGCCTCCTCCCTCAAATCCTCAAGCGTCAGCCTGTAGATCCCGTCGCGCTCCATAACTGCTTTTTTCTGTGGGGATTCTGAGCGCTTAATAAGGTTCAGAAGGTATTGAATGGCTGCATCCATGACCTCTTGTGTCCTGTCATCGCTTTTGTCTGTTGCAAATAGATAAGCCCTGCCGCTATCAATCCTCTCTTTGCCTTTTATGAAGACAATTTCGTTGGTTATTCCGGTTACACCAACGTGGATGTTGTCCCAGTTAATGCCCATTGGCGCTTGCCTCCTTCATAAACACAACCCACTGTCCGCCGCGCCCAGCACGGCGGTCCCCAAACAACGGCCTCTCTGGAGTCAGTCGCAGTACCTCAGATAGCGGAATCTGAACCTCCGACCACTTGAATACCAGCGTCCCGTTTGGACGCAGAACACGAAAGCACTCCCGGAACCCCTGTCGCAACTCCTCCTCCCAGTCCTGCGGGAGCTTCCCGTACTTCTTCGCCTGCCAGCCTTTCTTTCCAGCCACCTTCAGATGCGGCGGGTCGAAGACGACAAGATAAAAGCTCTCGTTCGGGAACGGCAGTTTTTTGAAATCACAGAGGATATCCGGCTCTATCCTCAGAACGCGCCCGTCGCATAGTGTCTCCTCAATCTGACGGTTGTCGCAAAAGACAGCGTTCGGGTTCTTCTTGTCGAACCAGAACATTCTGCTTCCACAACAAGCATCGAGGATTGGTTTCATGCCACGGTCTCCCTCTCGACCTCCGCAATCGCCCGGAAGATCGGGTATGCCTGCTGGGGCACTACCGCGTTCCCAAGGGTTTTCAACCTTGCCACCCGGTCGGGGATGCCTCGGGCTGTTCTGGGGCTTCCGTCTTCCCAATATCCGTCCATCCACGGGGGAATCCCATCAAAGCCTCCACCCACTCTGGATTCAGGCTGCCCCCCGCCACGACATTCAGTGCCGCAGAGTTTCTGTTCTGCTGGGACGCCGTTCCGTTGCACTTCGCATCGTTGGCGGTTGGGGTCGGTAAGATGTGCCACGAAGAATATCCGTGCCCTCCTGTGCGGCGCCCCGACAGATAGAGCTTCAAAATTCCAAATCCCGACCTCGTAACCGAGACGCTCCAAATCCTGGCAGACGTCATCGGCGGCAAGGGTAAGGATTCCAGGAACGTTCTCAGCAACCACCCAACGCGGGCCAATTTCTCCGACCAGCCGCGCAAACTCAGGCCACAGGTACCGAGTGTCGTCCCGTCCCTTCCGGTCACCAGCCAGGGAGAATGGCTGACATGGGAACCCTCCATAAACAACGTCAATTGTCCCGACATCCGCACCCTTCACCTCCTTGACGTCTCCGAACAGGGGCACATCCGGCCAGTGCTTCCGAAGTACCTTCCGACAGAACGGGTTGATCTCGCACATCGCCGCCACGGTCCCGCCGGCCCACTCGAACGCCAGGTCCAAACCGCCCACTCCGGAAAAAAGCGACAGCCCGGTCATGGCGCCTTCTCTCTCCCCATCAGCACCTTTGCCCCGGCCCGGACCAGCTTCGACAGTGCTCCGCCCTCCTATTCCACTTCTCCTCGGCCTCCTCCGGCGTCGCGAGCTCGGATATCTCCGCCATACAGCCCGCAGTCAAGCAGGCTGCGATATAAGGCTTGTTCCTGTATTTATGTAGGAAGATTATTCCCGCTTCACCCCCGCAGAACGGGCACGGCTTCAACTCAGCCATTCTCATCCCTCCCCAGCACCCAATCCCTCACCTGTTGCGATACCAAGCACAAGAGCAGGAAACTTAAGAACCCCAACCCCAGCAGACGCGCAATCATTCTTTCATCCTCTCCAAGTCCGCCACGTAAATATCCGGCCTGCCGAACCGTGCCGCCATATCGCCGTCCGCGCACCGCTCCAGGAACAGCGCATGAGGCAGTTCGATGTACTTCGGTCGCCCGAGCAGCCAATCCAGGGAACTCCTACGCCTCCCCTTCATGGGGTTCTCCCTCCTCCATCAGCCCCCGCACCTCGCCCCAGATCACCCGCAGCACCCAGCACCACACGCCGAGGATGATCACCTGCTGCAAAATGTACGACCAGCTCATCAGGGGGCCTCCTTCTTCCGATACCGCCTTGCCCTCGGCCCCAAGACCTGGACCTCTACCTCGCCGCTCTCGACCCGCCGCTGGAGCGTCGAAAGGCTGATGTGGTGCTCCGCGCAGAACTGCGAACTGCTCTTCCACCCGTTGTCTGCGGCGCGCAGGGCCGAGGCCATCTTCTCCAGTGCCGCCGTCAGCGCATCCAGCTTCTCGTACAGGCGGGGGTCTACCGCCATAACCACCTGCCCTTGCATAGGGCACCTCCCTTACGCCGCCAGCCTTATGCCACTGTCCCCGCAAACTCCCGAACCATCTCCGGCGGGACCGCCTGCCCGGTCTCCCACGCCCTCACCGTCTCCCTCGAAACCCCGAAGAACATCCCGAACTGCTGTCTGTTCCTCCGCATCGCTTTGCGGAGCTTTTGGATTGCGTTCATGCCTTTGCCTCCTTCTCGTCGTTCAGTTCGCGCCGCATGGCGATCATCTTCAAAATCTGCGGCTTCGCCTTGCCCCACAGACCGTCAAGCTCGGCCTCGTCCTTGGGGTCTCCCACCAGGTTCAACCCGATCTTCTCCAACCCAACCTGTACCAAAAACAGGTTCGGGGCGCTCGCCGACATATCCACCGTATTCATCTCCCAATCCTCCTCCCTTCTGAAAACAACCTCGATTCGCCACTCCTTCGACTGGGGGCCCCGTAGCAGCTCCGCCTCGCTGACGCCCAGGACCTCGGCGATAGCGTGCCCTACCGTTAATGATGGGGTCATTTCGCTTCGTTCGTATCTGGCGATAGAGTTTTCTCCAACGCCAACTTTTTGAGCAAGCTCCGCTTGGGTAAAACCTCGCATACGACGAATTTTCCCTAGATATTTCACCTCATTTCACACCACTCTTTCTATCCGTATCTATCCCTTACTATTGCATTTTATCCTAATACGTATACCAATGTCAACATAAAACCATACGAAAACGAGTAGATTATTATCCGAATACGTTCTTGTTTTCTGCTATCCCTACTCGTATAGTTAGTAGAGGGGAGAGTGGATTTTGTGGTAGGAGATCGCATAAAGTTTTTAAGAGATGGGTTAAATCAATCTCAGGAAGAACTGGCAAGCGCTATCGGAATGCACTCTAACACGGTCGCGCGGTGGGAGCGTGGGGAGTTGGTGCCTAGAGGGACCTCGTTATCAAAGCTCGCCCAGGCCCTCGACACCACAACGGGCTATCTTCTGGGGGAGACGGACGACCCCGCGAGGGCAGGTGCCTCTCGCCCCACCAGCAAAGCGGGTGTGCTCCCAGAATCGAATGTTCGCCCGTTTCGTGGCGAGCTGATTGACGTCCCTGTCCTTTCGCCGCAGTCCTCGATTTGTTGCGGGAAGGGGTTTAATCTCGCGGAGGTTGAGGCAGAAGTGGATTGGTGGGAGCCGATCCCGGAGTCCTGGCTTACTGGCTCCAAGGGAGAGAAGCCGTTTTTCATCACGCACGTCGAAGGCGACAGCATGGAGCCGATGATCGAGGATGGTGAGCGCATTCTCATCAACCCCAATCAGGAGGTCGCGCATGGAGATATTGCTGTTGTCTGCTGGAATGGGCGCTCGATGGTGCGGGGTGTGAAGTTCGAGAGGGACGGGGCAGTTAGACTTATCCCTGTCAATAGAAATTATGGCGAAGATGTGATTGCTGAGGAAGACAGACCCTTTGTTTTGGAGTTCTGTGGGGTCGTCGTGCGTTTTCTTGGTAAAGACAGAGTATCAAGAGGAATTTTATAAATGAGGATAATAATAACAGAGAAAAAGATAAAATATGGCCTTTTCATTGTTCCCGCGGGGCTCCTTTTTGGAGCGCTTGCGGAGGGGGCCCCTTATGAGTATTTTCAAGTCTTGCGAGTAGTGGTTAGCGTTGCAGCCCTTATCTTAGCAGCTGAAGCTCTTGATTCAGAAGATAAATATTTCCCTTTTTTGTTCGGGTGTATTGTCTTGCTGTTTAATCCGATATTGCCCTTCCACTTTAGAAGGGGACTGTGGCAAGCTCTTGACGTTTTATCAGGGGGAGTCTTTTTGCTTTATGGCCTTTTCAAGATAAAACATTCATCAAAGACGAAGCCTGCTAAATTATCTCCAGAGATGAGAAAAATTTATGGCAATTTCTCCTCTTTATATCAAATCATCAATGGGTTTGCCGAAGGTGCCATTAATACAATTTGGCAGAAGGACGAGGAGCATGAATTTTTATCCCTAATAGAAACTTTCAAACCTGAATATGATGAAAAGCAGCTAAAGATTGTGAAAATACATTTTCGCGCCTTTCAAGAAGCCTGCCTTTTTCTTATAATTCCAGCTGCTTGTTGTAATTCACCTGTACACGAGATAATAACAGAGTCCATTGAGACACGTTTAACAGAATTGATGCCGTCTAGAAATATAGCTCATATTCGAGCTAATTACGCTCTTTTTCGTAGGAATTTTTTTAAACACGCCCCGTTCAAAGAAAAAGAAGATATATTATTTGCCGTTACGTCATCGTTTTGGAATAGTTTATTTGAAAAGTATCCCGGTGTTTTTTCGCCACAAGACTCATTATCATTTTCTTTAAATTGTTTTTTACGAGATTTTTTTGTATGTAGAATAGAAGCATTTTCTGTTTTTTACGAAAATAATCTGAGCAGGCATCCATATGTTAAAAATGATGTAGATACGACATTTATTCCCCCCGAAGAAACAAAAAAATAATCTTCTGCTAATGCCATAATCCCGCCTTGGAACAATAAAGGGGGCCCCCCATGCTCCCGCGCCTCGCTCTCTCGGCCCTGGCAGTTCTCCTCTTGGCGGCTGCCGCCCTGGCGGCCCCGCAGTACGTGCCAGTGTCAACAAGGAGCCGTTCCATCGAGCCTCCTGCTGCTGGGCGCAGAAGATATCGCCGAAGAATGTGGTCTACTACAACACCAGGGAGGAGGCCATTCAAGCCGGGCACCGGCCGTGCAAGGTCTGTAAGCCGTAAAGGAACCGAAACCCGGTCAACCGTATAATAAACCGTATAACAAAATATACTGACCATGTTAAACCATGATCTACTATAAAGACTTGTTTTAGACAATGCGAATCCCCTTAGCTCCACCATAGTCTTTTCCGTGAACGTTCAAGATTGTCCAAAAAACCCGCTGTCAAGCGGGTTTTTCTTTTGCCTTGACTCCTTGAAAGTCTACCCTGATAAGCTACAATCCAAGCATAAACGGCCCACAATTTGGCCCACAGGCCATAGATGCCCCTTTTTTGTGGGCCACTTCCGTAAGGTTTGAGGGTATCTGGTTTTATGCCGTGAGAAGCCCGTCCGCTTGTCTTGTCGGGCAAGGGCTGTGGGCCACTCTTGGGGAGCTGTGGGCCAAGAAACGGCGCTGTGGGCCGGAGAGGGAATTGTGGCCGGGCTGTGGGCCACTTTGAGACCGGATTGTGGGCTGGGCTCTCTGTATTGTGGGCCAAGGGAGGGAGTGAAGACGGTGCTGACGGATGTTGCGATACGCAATAAGCAGATGACCGGCAAGCGTAGCGCGCCGAGTCAGTCGCTTAGGAGCTTTATCAGGCCAAGCCGACCGACAAGCGTTATTCGCTTTATGATACCGGCGGCTTGTTTTTGGAGGTTATGCCGATCGGTAAGAGGTTCTGGCGCTTACGTTACTCCGAGGGCGGCGCACGGCGGAAGCTGACTCTGGGGCAGTATCCCGCCGTATCCTTGGGCGAGGCCAGGGCCAAGCGCGACGAGCTGAGAGAGGCCAAGGCCAGGGGGATAGCCCCTCATGCCGTCCCCCTGAGCCGTCAGGCGGCTACTCTCCTGACGGAGCTCCAGCCCCTGACAGGACGCTGGCGATACGTCTTCCCCTCGGCGTGGATGGACGGCCGTCCCATGTCGGAGAACGCCGTCCGGGTCGCCCTGCGGTCGATGGGGTTCAGCAACGAGGAGATGACGGCCCACGGGTTCCGCTCCCTGGGGAGCACGGCGCTCAACACCCTGGGCTATCGTGCGGACGTGATCGAGGCGGCCTTGGCCCATATCCAGGGCGGAGTTCGTGGCGTCTATAACCGCTCCGTCTATTGGGAGGAACGTCGGGCCATGATGCAGGAATGGGCGGACTGGCTTGACGGCCTCATGGCGTCCGAAGATCGCTCTCCTTGGCCGTCCGCAGAAATACGGAAATAAAACCGGAATCTTTTCTCTTAAATCTATGGTTGTCCATAGTCATCCAAGTCGGTATTGACACGCAAGGGACAACCTTATACTATGTTAGCAAGCCGTGGATAACTCTGCGGGGTCAGCATTGAAAGCTACTTGGAGCCATTTGGAGGGGGGGTGAGAGGAAAGTGTATTGTTTTACTCGCAAGGGCGATATAAAAACGAAATACCTGCCGCACTTCGACTTTGACGAAAACGACGAATGTAAAGTCCATTTCGACTCCGTTGTGGAGCATCAAGGACTCACAGGGCCGGGACTAGACCTCGGCGATATTCTGGGGGCTGTGTGCGAGGCGGAGCGTCTGGCACGTGAGAAGTATGGGAATTCTTTTGATGAACTGAGCTTCAACGAACAATCTGCGTTGATAGAGCAGGAGCGTCATAAAACACTTCGTCGCCGTGCGGCCCGAAGGGTTATGAGCCTGATTCGCAAGCGCCCCGCCTATCGCCCCCCTGTCTCCAGGGTTTCCCCGCGTCGAGTCCGCATCCGCGCCCCCCGACGTTCCCGCCGCTCCGTAGCGGTTGCATCCCGAGGCGGAGGCGATGACGGCGGCGGCGGTGACCCAGACCCATCAGGTGACCCACCCAGGCCAAGGCTGACCTCAGCCCTTGGCATAGTAGTGCTATCCCTTTTCCACCCTCATAACTCAAAGACCCCGTGGCGGCGTCGCCGTCCCGGCCCCTGTCGCATGGCCCGGCGCCTGCTGCCTGCACCCCGCTCCCGTCACGGCTGTCTCGATCCTCCCTGAAGCTCTCCCGCATAAAGCGCGAGAGGGCTGATGTTTCATGGATTCTCAACTTTTTCAAGGAGGTTTCGAGATGGCAATGATGGAGCAGATTGACGAGCTTTACTTGACCTTGAGGGAAGTCCAGACGCGATACCACATCGCACGCGGAACGGTCTACAACGGTGTCCGGGCCGGGAAGTTCCCCCCGCCCCTCAAAATTGGGAAGAGCTCGCGTTGGCGACTTTCGGAGTTGCTGGCCTGGGAGCGGTCCCTCCCTCGCGGGGGAGCCCCCAGGGAGTCCGTCCGAGGGTAGTCCCATGCTCCGACACAGAAAAGGCGCGGTCGTCAGACTCGACCGCGCCCCAGGAAAGAAATATCGACTCCTGCCAAGGATAGCGCATTTTCCCGCGTCCTGCAAGGGGCTGGAAGGGGAGCGGCGTTGATGGGAAACGTTACTTACATCGGCGTTACCCAGGTTCTTGACCTCCCCGGTCTGACGACCCTTGACCGTGCCGTGTGGCAGGCGCTTTGTAGCTTCGCCCGCTGGGACTCCCCCACAGCCCCACAGATCGGCAGATGTTGGCCGGGGCTCTCCGAGCTGGCTAGACGTGCAGGGTGTGCGAAGTGTTCACTTTGCCGCACCTTAAAGCGGCTGGAGTCCATGAACCTTCAGGACATTCGGCGGCTGTTCCTTGTGCCTTGCCTTGCTTGATGGTGATATGATAACCCGAATTCGGATTGTCAGTATCCATATAAATACTTAAAATGGGGTATCAAAAAGGGTCTATAATAAATAGTGGAAGGGGGAAGGATAATGCCAAGATGGACTGAGGCAGATCGCACTCCGTTAGCCTCTCTGAGGGCAAATGCTTATCTCTCTCGCAACGAGGCAGCGGTGAAATTACATGTGGGAGTTACGACATTGGCGCGGTATGAAAATGGAGCAAACGACGTTCCAATGGGGGTCGCTGAAAAGATGGCAATCTTGTATCAAGTTCCCTTTGATTCCATAAGGGAAGCCGTTACGAGAACCCAGAACACTGTCGAGGCTGCGGTGTCTGCGGCCAAGGGGGAGGAGGGGTAGGGAATGGCGAGTATCACGTTGGAGCTGTCGCCGGAAGTGGAGGCACGCCTGGGAGCTGAAAGCCGTGCAGCGCGGCAGACGCCCGAGAGTCTTATTGCTGTCGCTATAGAGCAGTACCTTGAGGACCTGGAGGACTACCGGGACGCCGTGAGGATTTCCGAGGAAGTCAGGAGCGGCAGGATGAAGACCTATAGTCTGGAAGAGGTGAGGACACGCCTTGGCCTGGGGAGTTAGGCTTTCGAGGGAGGCGGAGAAGGCTTTGGAACGTCTGGACAAATCCGCACGAACGCGGATAGTGGATTTCCTGGGCACCCTGTCCTCCGCATCCTCTCCACGAGAAAGGGGGGCGGCCCTGACCGGTCAGTTCTCGGGGTATTGGCGCTATCGCGTGGGAGACTACCGGCTCATCTGCGACCTTCGAGACGGGGAGCTCGTCGTCCTCGTCTTGAAGATCGGCCACAGGAGAGAGGTCTACAGGTAGGAGGGTGTCAATCCGTTTGATACCCCTGGTCCCTCACGTTTCGTCAGGGACCAGGCCAGGGAGGCTCAAGCGTATAATCGTCATCGAGGAGGTGAGGTCATGGCCAAGGTGGGACGGCCGAGGAAGATCAATAGCGTCAGGCAGTTCGAGGAGCGGGCGGAAGCCTACTTCCGGGAGTGCGAGGCCAAGGAGGAGCCCGTCCTTCTGACCGGCCTCATCCTGGCTCTGGGGCTGTCGTCACGCTCGGCGTTGGACGAGTACGCACAGCGACCGGAGTTTCTGAACTCGGTAAAAAAGGCCAAGCTCCGGGTTGAGATGGAGTACGAGAAGGCCCTGCATTCCCGCAACCCGTCCGGGCCGATCTTCGCCTTGAAAAATTTTGGCTGGACCGACAAGCAGGACGTGGAGCTGTCCGGGGGCGTCAAGGTCAAGACCCTCGCCGATCTGATGATGGATGCGGCGAATCGGAGAAAAGAGAAAAAGTCGGTCGGGGCATAGGCTCCGGGAAACGGCAAGGCGGCAGGAGCATGATATCGGGGGCGTCCAAAGGTCGGACGCCCTTTTTGTTGGCCGGTGCTCCGGCGAAAATAAAGGGGGTGGATGTCCTGTTTGTGCAGGAATGTACGATTATGTATAATCATAGACAGAAGGCTAAAGGGAGGTGAAGTCATGGCAAGGGCTTTTGACGTTGCAGAGTATTTATTGTCTAAAGCAGACGCTACAGAGAACGATATGACTCACATGAAGCTGCAAAAGCTCCTGTACTACAGTCAGGGGTTCTCCTTGGCCCTCCTTGGGCGTCCGCTTTTCCCGGAGGTTATTGAGGCGTGGATTCATGGTCCTGTGGTGCCGGTTGTTTATCAGGCGTTCAAGCATTGCGGGAAAACTCCCCTTGAGAGCTCGGGGCTGGGTTCCGTCGATGCTCTCTCCTCCGAGGAAAAAGGCTTGATTGACGATGTTTACTCCGTCTATGGGGGATATTCCGCCGCGAAGCTGCGCAACCTGACTCACAGTGAGCCCCCTTGGCTCGATGCGGAAGGCAGGGCTGACAACACCATCACTACGGAGTCCATGCGCACCTTTTTCCCGACGTTGCTTGAGGAGACGGCATGAGCGGAAAAATCAAGAGGCGCATAAACTCAAAGCTCGCCGAACGAAAAGACCCCGGAGGTTCGTTTGCCGACGAACCTCCGAAGTTTTCTTTGCGGTATCTCCAGGAGAGCCACAGTATTGTCCGCTGTACGTCGGAGGAACGATTGGGTTTTGTCGATGCCATGCACAAGCGGCGGGATATCCCCTGGAGCCAGCTTGAGACGATGCCTCACGGGGGTTTGGGGTGCGAGGTCATCCGGCACGGTCTGAGGGTGACACTTCCCAGCAGTGCCGAGGGGAGGTCAATCCTGTCCTTTCGTTTCTCGGGCAAGAAGGCGATGGTCGGGTTCCGTGAGCGGGACGTATTTTATATCCTCTGGTTCGACAGGGACTTTTCCGTGTACAGGCACGAGTAACCGCTTTATCGCTTTGTCCTGACGGGGCGTTTAGCTCCTGCCGGAATAGGGGGCAAGCGAGTGCAAAACGGCCCACAAAATGGCCCACAATCAAAAAAATGAAAATCTATATCCCATTGTCATGAGCTGATTTATAGGTGTAATTCGATGGGCCTTAGCACTTGTTTTCACGACTTAAATTGGCTCCTCGCTTTTTTAAGTGGGTAATCCTATCTGTAGCTTCCCTGCGATGAGGTAATTTATTGAAATGAGGTTCTCCTTGAGGGACAGGCCGGTCGCCTCCGAAATCTTGGAGGGCGCAAGCCCCATTAAAGCCCCTGATGAAGCCTCTGGTGAAGAATCTAAGCGAGCAACACGGCTCGCTGCGCTCGCCGGTCGTCTGCTTATCCGCGGGCTTCCGCCCGCGGATGCCGTGTCGACGCAGATGGTTTTATTGCCTCGGTTATAAACCAAGACCTCGATGCGCTCGATCTCTTTTTGCGACAATGCCGCTCGCTCCTGCTCCATACCCGAGTATTACCCAAAAACCTGCCTACCGTGGGGGGGGTGACCTTTTCTCTGACTACTTATGGGGTGGACCGAAGGTTTAGCGGAGCTACAATTATCACAGATCAACGACAGGTACGGCCCCGCGCCTTGACGGTGCGGTACGGAGTTGTTATAATACAAAACAATTCAGTAAAATGACGTATTGAAGAACGACGTCTCGGCCCTGGCCCGCCGCGAGGAGGGGCAGGATTTTTTCCAGGTCGGGGGCAGTTTTTTCCAGGAGCAGTTTTTTCCTTTTCCAGGAGTGGATGACGGATGCGGACGGTTCTGACGCTGA
>CAUPUB010000039.1:0-20620 GCA_963514535.1 uncultured Fretibacterium sp. | reverse complement strand
GCCCGCTCGACCATGGAGCCCTAGGCAGGTACTACGAGCTGCTGAACGGCGTGTCGCTGGAGAGGAATGAAAGGGAAGGATAAAGGCGTTGGGAGGCTCCATCGCCGGATTTTAGATTATCAATACAACAGGTAATCTGGAATACCTGCCGCTTCCTCCCGTATATCCCGTATGCGAAAATCCGCAGGAACGCCAGCTTGTCAAGGATGGGAAGGTCCTGTAGCATAAACACGTCGCGGCATTTCGGAATTCCATTTCTTAATTATCGAGTTATCGAAAGGAAGTGTTCTGTGATGAAGTTGTTCGCTCTGTCAGTCGTTCTGGTGGCCCTTGCCTTTTCGCCCGCCTTTGCCGGGGAGAAGAAACTGCCGACCCTGAAGTCCCTGTCCACGCCGACCTGTCCCGCTTGCCTGCAGATGGCCAAGGTCCTGGACGAGATCAACGAAAAGTACGCGGGCAAGCTGGCGGCGGAGAAGGTGAACGTGGAGGAGCACCCCGAGATGGCTCGGGAGTACAAGGTGCGCTACGTCCCCACCCTCCTCTTCCTGGACGCCGAGGGCAAGGTCGTCCAGCAGGAGGTCGGCTACCGCAGCCTTGACGAGGTCCTGGAGATCTTCAAAAAAGCGGGGGTCGCCATAGAATAATGACTGACGTCATCAACGCCATCGCCTCCGTGATGTTCTCGAGCGGGCCCCTGCAATGGGCGGGGGCCTTTCTCTGGGGGATCGCAAGCGTCATCCTCAGCCCCTGCGGCATTGCAGCTATCCCCCTGGTCGTCGGCTACATCGAGAACACGGACAGCCCCAGCCGCTGGGAGGCGTTCAAGATATCCTGTGCCTTCTGCAGCGGGATCGTGCTGAACCTCATGCTGGTGGGGTTCGTCACCTCCAGCTTCGGCCTGCTTCTGGGGGGCAACGAGCGATTTTTGACGCTCTTCGTCGCCGCGGTGTTCATCCTCATGGGCGTCCATCTGACGGGGCTCGTGCACTTCAAGTTCTTCTCGTTCGGGAGGGGCGGCGGCTCCACGGAGCGGCGCGGGCTTTGGGGGGCTCTGGTCCTGGGCGTCGTGTCGGGGCTTGCCATCGGCCCGTGCAGCATTGCCTACATCACCCCGGTGCTCTCGCTGGCTGCGGCCCAGGCCTCACGCGGGCTCCTGTTCTCCTTCGGCCTGATCCTCGCCTACGCGTTGGGCTACAGTGCCGTGCTGATCGTATCCGGGACCTTCGCTCAGCTCGCCTCCGGCTGGCTCCAGAGCGAACGGGGGCAGAAGGCCCTGCGCGTCTTGAACTTCCTTTGCGGCGTCGTGCTGATCTGTGTGGGAATCTATCTGGGCCACGGGGTCCTGTACCTCTGGTATTTCATCTGACCTTTATTTTCCTCCAATGACACGAGGACGGAGGGCAGTTTACGATCTGCCCTCCTTTTTCGTGCTTTCCCGTTTCGTGCTTTCCCGCCGGTCAACTTTCCAAGGGCTCAACTCACGCAGCGGTGCGTGATGATGTCGATAATCGTGTGATCGATGTCCCTCATGCCCTCGCGATTCAGCCGCGCCGCGTTCTCCGCCGTGCGCGTGAAGCTGTTCACGTCAACGACGCCCTGGGATACCGCCATCCCGCCACCTGCTAGGGCAATCTGCGCTGCATAAAAGGCCTCAGTCGCTCCCGTGCCAACCTTGAGCGCACAGGATTCCTTCGCACCGTCACAGAGCATACCCGTGATGTTGCCCAGTACCAGTTCCATGGCCTTTTGCGCCTGCACGTCCGTGCCGCCCAGGACGTTCACGATGCCTGCGGCTGCGCCAGCACCCGCCGCTACCGCGCAGCCACAGACGGGGCTAAGGCGTCCCATGCGGCTTTTGACGAAGCTCGTCGCCAGGTGGCTGTAGGCCACAGCGCGGGCAATCTCCTCACGGGACTTGTGATGTGCCATGCCCACCACGTAGACCGGCAGAATGGCGGTGATGCCGTGATTACCGCTGCCCGCGCTGCTCATTACGGGCAGCGCCACGCCCGCCATGCGCGCGTCGGAGGCCGCGGCGGAGATCGCCTTCACCTGAGCGGCCAAATCGCTGCGATAGTTTGCACCGGCCGAGTCCCTAACAGTTTGCCCCAGGCCAAGCCCGACCTTGTGGTCAAAGCCGAAGTCCGAGATGCGCAGGTTCATCTCGATGCCACCCCACACGTAGTCCACATCTTCTGAGGACAGCCGGCCGGCCAGCGCAACCAGCTCTTCAAAGCCCATCGCCTTCACCTGGTCGGGAATGGAGGCAGAGGCATTTTTTGCGGCCATCTTTGACACGGCGGAGTCGCAGGAGGGCACGGCCTCAAAGACGACCGTGTCGTCTTTTTTCACAAGCGTGATGTTACCGTGCGTCTGCTCGATCACAGCCATCCCCGTCTCTCCGCCGGCGTAAGCCCTCGCCTTGACATAGACGCCGCCCTGACCATTGGCCGTCAGCGTCAGTTTGCCGTCGTCGATAAACGCTCTGGCTTCCTGGAGGTCATCGGGAGTCGCGTCCTTCAGCACCTCAAGGCTGTAGGCGCTGTGGCCGCAGAACACCGCCAACGCCGCGGCGATCTCGTTGCCGCGCGCGCCATCAGTCCCCGGCACTCCGACAGCGATGCCGTTCTTAAAGATGTTGTCGCTGACGACGACCTCCAATCGCTCCGCTCGCGCGCTCAACTGCTCACATGCCTTGGCGACCGCCAGCGCCACAGCACCCGGCTCGGTACAGCCCAGCGCCGGCTTTACTTCTTCATGCAGAAACTCAGTGATGGTGAACATAGGTCCTCCTGGACTCTCCAGCGCCCAATATCAGCGACAACACGAACACTCAACGACCGTCTTCTGGACCAGCTCCAGGAACTTCTTCGGGGTATGCGGCTCGATCACACAACCCGGCCCCAGGATCAGGCCGGGGCGACCGCACATCTCCCGCACCTCACCGACAACCTGTTCCTCCGTCTTGGTCAGCCAATTCTTGCCCCAGCTGAGGCCCCCAACGAACGCCTTTGTGCTGTACTTGCGAACCTCCTCCATAGAGGGACCGTCATCGCGGTCGTGCCAACTCAGCCCCTGCACAGGGTAATGCTGGACTTCGTCGATGCGCACCTGGGCGCCGTGCAGGTGCAGTACGTTAAACCAGGTCCTGTCCTTAACGGCGTTTAGGATCGCAAGGTCATACTTTTCGACAAACGCCTCGTACTCGGTTTTCTCCATCGTCTGACGCCCCGAAAGCTGCGAGGCATAGAAGAATCCATCCGCGCCCAAGTCGGCGGAAGCGCGGGCAAATTGAATCGTGGTGTCCGTGACCATCTCCAGCACGCGGTGGACGCGGGCGGGGTCCTCGCGCATATGTCTGACCAGATCGGCTGGAGAACACATCTTCGCTAATGTGGTGGCCGGACTGAAAAGTGTCTGCAGGAAGGGCACGTGTTCCTCCAGCATCTCCATGAGAATACGCTGTGATTCCAGGACGACGGCGTACTCGCCCCGGGTTCCGTCGAGAGGACGAATGCGATCCCAGTCCTTGACGTCCTTGATGACGGGCTCATGCTGTGTGGGGGCTTTTTCAAAGCCCTCGTACACGTCAAGATCGACGCCCATGTCGATGGTGGTGTAAAGTCCAAAGGGCATGTACTTGATAAAGTCCAGATCGTACTCCCTCTGCGCCCTCAGCGCCAGTTCGGCCAAGCGGCGGGGATGACGGTCCCTGTTTGGGAAGTGTGCCCACAGGCTGTAGGGTAGCCTGTCGGTTTCCTTGAGCTGGAGCGCGCTCTCGATACGCTGTCTGTGAGTCATCCTCATGATATTACCTCCTGGATATGTATGCCTTTTTTTATCGTTTGTCGCCATAAGAGGTCCGACTAAACGATGGAGATGGCTTTGAGCACACGATTCTTTGCCTCTTCCAGATGCCTCTCCATAGCTGCCACCGCTTTTTCTTCATCTCTTCGGAGTAAAGCGTCGTAAATATCCCGATGTCCGTAATTTCCCTTCAGGCTCTCCCTGGCATAATGCTTTTCCGCATGAAGCAAACATGCACGCGTTCTTGCCGACTTGTCGAGCAAGGTCTCCAGCACATCAGCAAGTACCCCCCAACCTGATTCCTTAGCGATAAGGGAATGGAATTGATGGTTGTATTGGTGGACAGGCAACTCCATTATCCTGCCAAGCTGCAGCAGAGTCTCCGAGGAGATACGGGTGACGGCCAGCCGAACGGCCTCCTTCTCGAGCAAGATCCTCAGGCTGTACGTCTCTATAATCTCCCTCACATCCACTGGCGTCACACAAAACCCGACCCTTGGGCGAACAAGGAGGAGCCCCTCCTTACAAAGCGCCAAAAGGGCCTCCCTGACCGGAGTCCTGCTCACCTCAAAACGACTGGCAAGTGAATCGATCGTCATGACGTCTCCGGGGGAAAAGACGCACGAAAAGATCTCGTTTTTGATGGTTCCATAAATTCTGTCGCTTACGGAGGACACATTTTTTGTCCTTATCACAAAAGCTACCTCATTTCTGCACTCGGGAAACAATCTCCTTCATGCATTGTTTCATGCATTCTCCATACCTTGCTGCCCTGAGCCCACCATAAGACCTATAAATATATTTTAAATATATTCTTTGAAAATACAACCCTGTCACGGAGAAAGCAGGGCCTGTCGAGCGACCTCCCCCCTTCGCGGCTTCTTCTCAACAGGGGAGTAGAAGTAGATTGCCCTTTATGGTATTTTTATTACGGTATGGCTCCAGAGTTTCGGATAGTTTCATGCTCGCCGTTCGACTTAGGCATGGATTGCAACCTACGGCCTAAGCCCTCAGAGACACCGCTTATTGGGAGGTGTTACACCCAAGCAGACAACGGAATGACTGCGGAAGGTGGGGCAGGATTTAGAGAAGCGCTGATTAAAACAAAAAAGCATATTTTGCCAATAATAAATTATGCAAAATATCTGTAGGCAAAGCTCTCCAGCGCTTCCCTAAAAATTAACATGGGGACTTCATGGATTAAACAGCGTTTTCTCAGGCTTCATCCCGAAACATGCCTCGGAGTTTTGTTTGTGTGCTATCGGAATTGGGAGGTTTAACATCATGTTTTATGGTTTTCTTATCATTGCTTTCTTGAGTATAATCAGCGCCTTTTTTGCCTTTTCGGAGATCTCCCTGGCGGCATCGCGCAGGATGAAGCTGCGCCCCCTTGCAGAAGCCGGGGATGAACGGGCTGCACGAATTCTGAGTTTTCAAGAGCAGCCAGGACTGTTTTTTACGACAGTGCAAATAGGCTTGAACTCCATGGCAATTTTAGCGGGAATTGTAGGCGATGCCTTTCTGTCCCCGCCCATTCATGGGTTGCTGCCCAATTTCCTTTCCCCGACCCTAAGGGGGCAGATTGCCTCCGCAGTTCCCTTTATTTTCGTCAGCCTCTTCTTCGTCCTCTTTGCAGACCTGATTCCCAAGCGAATTGCCATGGCTATTCCCGAGGCCGTATCCTTAAGGACAATAGAGGGAATGCGGCGGGTCATCTTTATCTGTACCCCCCTGGCAAAGATTTTCAACTCCTTGAGCAGCGCCATCTGCAAGGTTTTCGGATTTCCGGAAAAACGTCGGGACGACTTCACCTCGGATGATCTCTACGCCATGGTGGAGGCAGGAATAATGGCCGGGCTCTTGAGGACGCAGGAGAAGGATCTGATCGGCAACATTTTCGAACTCGATGTACGCACGGTTCCATCCGCTATGACCGTTCGGGAGAATATCGTGTATTTCGATCTTCATGAGGATGATGCCCACATCAAGGAAAAAATTGCATCCGCACCGCATTCCACCTACATCGTATGTGACGGGAATATCGAACATATCGTAGGCTGTGTGGACTCCAAAGCGCTGTTGGAACGGGTTATCAAAGAACAGAGCCTCCAGCTGGACAACGGGATTGACATTCGCCCGCCCCTTATTATCCCCGACAGCCTGACATTGGCTGAGGCTATGGATCACTTCAAGCGACGGGGAGAAACCCTTGCCGTCGTGCTCAACGAGTATGCCTTGGTGGTCGGGATTATCACTCTCCAGGATATCATGATGATGCTCATGGGCAATCTCGTTGGGGAGGAGGAGCAGATTATCAAACGAGACGAATGCTCCTGGCTGATTGAGGGCTCGACGCCTATAGAGGATGTCATGCATGTGTTCAATATCGAGGAGTTCCCCGACTCTCAAAACTATGAGACCATCAGCGGTTTCCTCATGTTCATGTTGAAGCGCATTCCTCACCGCACGGATTTTGTCATGCACGAAGGGTATAAATTTGAGGTAATCGACATCGATAACTATAAGATCGATCAGATCCTGGTAACACGCCTCCCCCAGACAGAGCGGCAGGGCGGGGCGAACGCAGACTCAAAGCAGACGGAGGAACGCAGCCCCTCGCTCACCACCGAATGCCAGGATAACGCGTTTCCGTTGGATGAGCATGAGGCATAATCTCCTTCATGTCCACACGAGCAAGACCTATAAGAATTCTTGACTGAATATTTTTTATGTGGTATTCTCTGGTCGACCTGGTCGACCAGAGAATAAAGTTTACAGGGCAAATGAGAGTTGGCAATCGGATTAGGTTGTTATCGACATTCAAATAAATTTTTTCGAAAAACATTTCCTTAGTTCCTTGTTTTATGAGTCTGGTAAGTTTGCACCTCGCCAAGGAGGAGATAGACTTTGCTCAGGTTCATCTTTCGAAGGGTCCTACAGCTGATTCCCGTCATTTTGAGCGTCATGGTCATTTTGTTTACGATTCTCTACTTTACCCCGGGAGATCCTGCCCGTATTGTATTGGGGCAGGAGGTTACCCAGGAGGCTATTGCGAATTTCAGAGCCGTTCATGGTCTGGACGATCCCTACCTCGTACAGTTGGGACGTTATCTTTACAGGGCGCTGTTCCATTGGGATCTGGGTTATTCCTATGCTATGAAGAGTCCCGTGAGCTCGGAGCTCGCGACGAGAATACCCATGACGATCAAACTCGCCTTTTGGTCCGTACTCTTTAGCACTCTGGTGGGGATTCCCATGGGCATCATCTGTGCTATCCGGCAGTATTCATTGCTCGACAGCGTTGTCACGCTCGTCACACTGCTGGGGGTTTCCATGCCCACCTTTTGGCTGGGGCTCCTGTTCATTCTGGCCTTCTCCGTAAATCTGGGATGGTTTCCCTCCATGGGCTTCGAGACGATCAACGAGATGGTACTTCCCATTTTGACCTTATCCGGGGCCTCCGTGGCGATTATTGCACGTATTACACGTTCCAGTATGTTGGAGGTCATTCTCTCCGACTACATTCGTACAGCACGGGCCAAGGGACAGACGGAATACCGCGTAATCATGAAGCACGCGTTGCCCAATGCCCTGATCCCCATCATGACCATTATCAGCATACAGTTTGGTATGCTGTTGGGGGGGTCGATCATCACGGAGGCAATTTTCTCCATCTCCGGGGTAGGAAGACTTATGCTCGAGGCCATCAATATGAGGGATTACCCTATCATTCAAGGGGGAGTCCTCTTCATCTCTATAGCGTTCTGTCTTATCAATCTTACGGTCGATATTCTTTATGCTTTCGTTGACCATCGCATTCATGTGAAGTAGGGGGGCACATAGAATGTCTTCTTCGGTTCAAAAGGTCAAAAGCAATTCCCTTTGGAAATACGCTTTTATTCGACTGAGGCGAAACTATCTGGCAATCCTTGGAGCCCTGGTCCTCTCAGCCCTGATTCTTGTCTCCGTATTTGCGGACTACCTGGCTCCCTATGGCTACGCTCAGCAGGATTATATGATGATCCGAAAACCGCCCTCGGTCCAGCATTTTCTGGGTACGGACGAATTCGGACGCGATGTGTTGAGCCGCCTTATCTATGGCTCTCGCGTTTCCCTCCAGGTTGGGCTGGTCGCCGTAGCCATCTCCTTGTTTGCGGGAGGGGCCATTGGCGCCATAGCCGGGTACTTTGGAGGGAAGACGGATAATATTCTGATGCGCATCATGGACGTGCAGCTTGCCATACCCACAATCTTGCTTGCCATCGTCATTTCATCGGCGCTTGGACCGGGACTTTTTAACCTGATGATTGCAGTTGGGATTACTTCTATCCCCTCTTTTGCCCGGCTTATGCGGGCATCCGTGCTTTCCGTCAAGGGGATGGAGTTTATCGAAGCGGCACGGGCCATGGGGGCGAGCCATACGCGCATCATCTTATTGTATATTCTGCCCAACTGCATGGCGCCTCTAATTGTACAATCTACCCTCAGCGTAGCTAACGCTATCCTTTTTGCCGCCACCCTGAGCTTTATCGGGCTGGGAATTCAACCCCCATATCCCGAGTGGGGGGGGATGCTGTCTGCCGCACGACCGTATCTCCGCAACAACGCTTATCTGAGTATCTTCCCGGGGCTGGCGATCATGGTCACCATCCTGGCGCTGAACTTCCTGGGAGATGGACTTCGGGATGCACTCGACCCCAAACAGAAACGGTAGCGAAAGGATCGAACAAAGAATGTCGGACAAAAACAACGAGCCCCTTCTGGATATACGCAACCTCTCCGTCCGATTCGATACCGACTCGGGGGAAGTTCATGCTGTGAACAATCTCAACCTTTCCCTGGGAAAAGGAAAGGCTTTGGGTTTTGTAGGGGAGACAGGCGCTGGGAAAACGACGACAGCCTTGGCTATCCTTCAACTTATCCAGAGTCCTCCGGGGAAAATCCTGAGCGGGGAGATCTTTTTCGAGGGGCAGAACGTACTGGAGATGAGCGAAGCGGAGCGGAGGGATATTCGCGGCGGCAAGATCGCGATGATCTTCCAGGATCCCATGACATCCTTAAATCCTATAATGACCGTCGAGGATCAAATTGCAGAGATGATCTCCCTCCATTCCAGGCTTAAGACGGACGCCGCCCTGAAACGGGCTCACGAGATGCTCAATCTGGTTGGCATACGTCCTGAGCGTGGCAGGGATTATCCGCATCAGTTCTCGGGCGGAATGCGGCAAAGGGTTGGAATTGCCATTGCCCTCGCGTGTACTCCCGCGTTGCTCATTGCCGATGAGCCCACGACGGCACTGGATGTTACAATCCAGGCTCAGGTCATCACGCTTATCAAGGACCTTCAAAAGAAGGTAAATACCTCCCTTTTGTTGATTACCCATGATTTGGGCATTGTCGCCGAGATCTGCGACGACGTAGCCATAATGTACGCGGGACGTGTCGTCGAGTGCTCAGATATTGTTCAATTGTACAGCAGACCGATGCATCCCTACACTCAGGGGCTCTTTGATGCTGTGCCGCGACTGGACAGCAAGCCAGGAGGGCGGCTCAAGGTAATCCAGGGACTTATGCCGGATCCTACGGACCTGCCCAAGGGGTGTTCTTTTTCCCCACGATGTCCTTACGCTCAGAATATCTGTTATGAGACCGCCTGTGGCTTCAAGGAATATGAGCCAGGGCACTTCGTAGACTGCTATTTCCCCCTTGGGTCGAACGGAGGTCAGGGAATATGAACGTCCAGGGTCAGGTGGCCGAAAACATCATCGACATTCGCGGTCTGGAAAAATATTTCAAGGTAAGCAGCGGGCTTCTTCATGCAGTAGATAACGTTTCTCTGACAGTTCCCAAGGGCAAGACCCTGGGGCTTGTGGGCGAGTCCGGCTGCGGCAAGTCCACCCTGGGAAGGCTGGTTATAGGGCTTATCGAGCCGACAGGCGGAGAGGTGTTTTTTAAAGGAAAGAACACCTTGAAGTTCGGAGCCCAGGAAAGAAGGGAGTTCTTGAAGCAGGCTCAGATCGTTTTTCAAGATCCTTTCTCGTCCCTCAACCCTCGAATGTCCGTCTATCAACTCATAGCCGAGCCGCTTTTGATCAACAAAGTGTACGCGAGTAACGAGGAGGTCAGTCGAAAGGTTCGCTCTCTCATGGACACCGTGGGGTTGGCTGAGCGTCTTATCACCTCCTTCCCTCATGAGCTCGACGGAGGGCGCCGCCAACGGATCGGCATCGCTCGCGCCCTGGCTCTGGATCCGGAATTCATTGTCCTGGACGAGCCCGTGTCCGCCCTCGACGTCTGTATCCAGGCTCAGGTTCTCAACCTGTTGGCGGACCTGAAGGAGGAACGAGGATACACCTATTTGTTTATATCACACAACCTCAGCGTCGTGAGATATGTCTCCGACGAAGTTGCCGTCATGTACCTCGGACAGGTTGTGGAAAGAGCAAGCAATACGGTTCTCTTTGAAGAACCGCTCCACTCCTATACGAGGGCTCTTCTATCAGCTGTGCCTGTGGCCGAGTTGGGAGGAAAGAAGGAACGGATACTTCTGGAGGGGGACGTACCAAGCCCGATTAATCCCAGACGGGGATGCCGGTTCGCCCCTAGATGTCGCAATCAACAGGAAATTTGTTCCTGCGAGGATCCCACGTTGACCGAGGTCCGTCCAGGACATTGGGTTTCCTGTCACTTCACAGAAAGGAATCGTTGATTGGGAGGGACGGCTGATTTATGATGGCGGACAAGCATCCTGACAATGCCGGGACACTCCGCTGGTATGCGGGGGTTCCTATTGGGACCAATCCGATTATTCTTTTTGACGTCATAAAGTTGTCCTTTTTGTTGTGGTGCTTGACCTTTTTCTCCGTCGGACTGCTTCAAATCTTTATCGATGGGATGTTTGTACGCGAGCAGATAAAGGGAGCAATAGGGCTGGCAAACCATCTTGTCATTCTGGTGTGGGCCGTGTTCTTTGTCGTAGCTTTTCTGTTCCTGCGAAATCGTTACGTTGTGCTGTGCCGCCTGGACGGCGAAGGAGCCTATTGCGAGAGTATGAGAAGGGGAGGGGGGGCCCTGAGCGAGAGCTTTCATTGGCGTGCCTTTGCGGTAAAAGGCCCCGTAAAAAGCCCATGGGGTCCCGGAAAAAGTACCCGAAAGACAGTGCCCTGGGCCTGCTGGGATAAAGTTTGTCCCAGGAAAACCACGAGGACGATTCTGCTCAAGGAAGGTAAGGCGACGGTTCTGAGGCTCTATTGCCCCGACGGAAGGTGCTTTGAACAGGCCGTCGACTTCCTCAAGGCCAGGGAACCTGCGAGGGATAACGGATGATGAACGGATGATGAGATGTATAGGTGAAAGGCTTTTGGGATAAATCCTCGTACCGTTTATTCAAAAATTTTTTACCGTCGGTACCTGGATGTTATATCCTCTGGGGTAACTTTAGGGAAGGGAGTAGGCAATTATGAAGAGCGATGTGAGTTCCGCACTTAGGGAAAAAGTCCGGAAGTGCGCCGATGAGGTCATCCGGTGGCGCCACCAGATCCATGAATACCCGGAGCTGAGCTTTCAAGAGTTTAAAACTTCTGAGCTTATTGAGGAGAAGCTGCGCTCCTTCGGAATTACCTCCATACGTCGCATAGGGAAAAGTAAGACAGGGGTTTTTGCGGAACTTTGGGGTACTGGAGAGGGCCCCAAGCTCTGTGTCGGGCTTCGCGCCGATATCGATGCATTGCCTATCCAGGAACAATCCGGCGTCCCCTACGCCTCTAAACGGGATGGAATTTTTCACGGCTGCGGGCACGATTCCCATGCGGCTATCCTCCTCGGCACCGCCTGGCTCCTCTCCGATCTACGGGATCAGTTCTCGGGCTGCGTCAAGTTCTTTTTCCAGCACGCGGAGGAGCAGTTGGGAGGGGCCTCCGAGTTTCTCGAGGCTGGGGTTATGGAGAATCCCCATGTGGATGGAGTGCTGGCCCTCCACGCGCTTCCCGACATCTATGTCGGGGAAATCGGCGTTCGGGACGACGTGATGACCTCGGGCGTCGACATCGTCAAGATTATCATCGAGGGAAAGCAGGCTCATGGAGGCTATCCTCATTTTGGAGTGGACACCATACTGGCTGCCTCGACTATCGTGACGACCCTACAGAGCTTGGGCTCAAGAGAACTGGCTCCGACGGACTGTGCCTTGGTGACCTTTGGACGTATCGAGGGGGGCATATCCAACGATTACATCGGCGGTGCGGTACAATTGGATGGCAGCATCCGTTACCTCAAGCGCTCGACCCAGGAACTCTTTCATCGCAGGGTCCAGGAGGTGGCCGAAAATGTCGGAAAGGCCCTGCGTGCAAAAGTTACCGTTCAATTTATGCCTGAAATGATCCCCACTCGAGTGGATAAAGAGTGGGTGGACCGTGTCCGAAGGGTATGCCGTGATATCGAATCCGTCGAGCAGGTTGTCGACCTTCCTTCCCCTGCCATGGGGGGAGAGGACTATGCCTATTTTCTGGAAAAGGCTCCGGGAACGTTGTTCCGGTTGGGGGTGCGGACTCGCGGGGGTCCCCATTGTCCCACTCACTCCATAGATTTTTACGTGGACGACAAAGCCATTCCCATAGGGATGGAGGTTCTGGCAGCGGCGACCCTGGATGCCCTCATCACAAAGGACAGAGAGTGAAACATTGAAGCAGTGGAATCGAGAGGGGGGATTGAATCAAACGGATATAGACAGGGACCAGGTCCAGAGCAGAGGATGAGCCGACTGAGGAGTGTGTGCGGATTGCCTTCCGTTCGTCGAAAAGGGCTGAGCGATTCTCGTGAAGTTTTTTGCCCCGTCAGGGAGTGGTTCACGACGAATTGGGGAAGGCAGGAAAGATTTCTTTTTGAAAAATCAAGGAGGAAATGATGAAAAAGTTATTCTTGTCCTTATTATTTATCCTCATAACCTGCTTCCCCAGTTTTAGTGCCGAGATGGAAAGTTTCACGCTGGGCCTTCCGGGAGACGCCAAGACGCTTGATCCCCATCAAGCCGTCGACACGCTTTCTTTCATCGTCACAAAACATATCAACGAACCGCTTGTGACCGTGGACGGAAAGACCAAGGAGCTTGTTCCCGTTCTGGCGGAAAGATGGGAAATTCTGGATCCTCAAACCTACAAATTTTATCTTAAAAAAGGCGTCAAGTTCCACAACGGAGAGGAATTGACGGCAGAGGACGTGGTTTTTTCCCTCAAACGAGCTACATCTAACGAATCGGTTCACGCGGGTTCCAAAGGAAGGTCTATTGATCCCGATGGACTCGAGATTATAGACAAATATACGGTTCTCGTCAAAACAAGAGGGCCGGTGGGCGGATGGCTGGCATCCATGAAGCACCCTTACGCGAGTATTTACAACAAGAAAGCTGTCGAGGCCGCAGGTAAGGATTATTTCCGCAACCCTGTGGGGACGGGACCCTTCAAAATTAAGAACTGGGTCAAGGGCGAACGGATTGACTTGGAACGCTTCGATGAATATCACGGTGATAAGGCCAACTTCAAGGATTTCCATATCCTGGTTTTGCCGGACGACAGCAGCAGGGTTATCGCACTGGAAACGGGTAAGGTCGATATGATTTACTCCGTTCCCTCGAGCGAGGCTGAGCGCCTGGACGAATTTTCAAAAACAAAGGTCGTGAAGGCCCCGGGCCTCAACCTGTTCTATCTGGGGTTCAATACTCGCAAAAAACCCTTCGACAACCCGAAGGCCCGCTTCGCGGTGGAATACGCGATCAACAAAGAGGCCTATAATTCTGTGGTCTATCAGGGTAATTCGATACAGCCTGCGGGGCCGTTGCTTCCTGCAAGTACCTTTACGCCGAGCGACAGTAAGGTGTACCCCTATGACCTGGAAAAGGCAAAAGAGCTCTTAAAAGAGGCCGGGTGCCCCGAAGGACTCAAAGTTTCTTTATGGGTCAGTAACTTTCAAGAGGACGTCAATGGCGCCACAGTGGTGCAATCGATGTTGAGAGAGCTTGGGATTACCGTTGACATACAGGTTTACGAAACCGGAATTTTCGACAACAAGGTCTGTGATGGAGATTTTGACATGATCATCACCACCTGGGGCATGCAGACGAACCGCGATGCCGGACAGTTCTGGCTTCCTCTCTTCCACTCAAAGAGCATCGGTTCGACGAACTGGACCTTCCTCAATGATAAACAGCTGGACGAAAGTATCGATAAAGTAAACGCTACGATTGACGGGGCCGAACGCAACGAGCTTTTTCAAAAGATTTGGGATCGGCTGGACGAACTTCACCCGATGGTTGTTCTGTCCGTGCCGCATGAGCTTTATGGTGCGCGTCGCGATTTGGTGGGACTGGAAAATTTCTGCGACGGGCGTCTGAATTATCTGGGTAATCTTACCCTTAAGCCCTGATACCTTCTGACAGGCTAAGGGGCTTACCACCCCTTAGCCTGATTCTTGGGATTAATAATCCGACAGGTAAGAACATAATCAGATAAGAACATAATAAAGAGTTCCTTTCGTCTAAGGAGGAAAGAAAAGATTGGTCAAGAGTGGGGAGGCAAATATCAATGGTGGAAAATTGAAGGACCTGGTGGATCAATACCTTCGGACACAGATTTTTAAGACCAGGAGCCTTTCTCCTGGGGATCAGATTAATGAAAGAGCGCTCTCACGGATACTCCAGGTAAGTCGGGCCCCAATTCGAGAAGCCTTAAAAGAGCTCGAGGCACAAGGGCTTGTCGCGTCAGAGCAATATCGGGGTTGGTTCGTTGCGGATTTTCGTGAGGAAGAATTTGTTGAAATCAATAAACTGAGAACTCTTCTCGAATACAACTTACTGGAGTCGGTTCTATCCTTGGGTGGCCCCGATTATGAGGAGCTCGCACCAATCGAGGCAATCAATGAGGAAATGCGCTCCATCACAAAGCTTTCCGAATCCAATGAGGCCAAAGCATTCAAGTACGCCAGGCAGGAGATGTTATTTCATACGTCTCTTTATGCTTTGGCGAAGGATAATTGTATTTGGACACGCAGGTTGCTTCGGAACTTTTCCTTTCAAATCCAGAGTGCACTCCATCGATGGCTCCTTGAGGAATGGCAGATGGAGATGGGGGTCACATTCCACGATAAGTTGTTGGAGTGTCTGAGGAAAAAAGACAGCGCCGGATTACGGGAAATGCTCTTTACCCGTTTGGATAATGGCCCCTGGAAGGATGTTCCGCGTAATCCGGGCTCCCGGACAATGTAACTTATCGCATTTGACTTGACGATCTGGCGGACAATAATCCCCTATGCAGAGAGCATGAGTCTGGCCCCCAGGGAGGCTCGAGGCGTTCCTAGACCTGATCGGGCTCCCGTTCGGGGGGCTTTCCGGCCCTTCTCAACGCCGCGAGCATCCTCTCCGGGGTGACGGGAAGCTCCAGAATGCGCACCCCCACCGCGTCGTAGATGGCGTTCAAAATCGCGGGGGCTACGGGCAGCATGACCGGCTCCCCGATCCCCTTGGCCCCCAACATCCAATTTTCCTGTTTTCCCGGGTATCGTTGCTGCTGCCCCCGCATTTACAGCCTCGTCCGATAATCCTCCAGCATATGAAAGAATCCCAGCAAATACACAATATCGCCCTCTACTTTGTAGACAAAAATGTAATCGTGACTACTCAGCGAGATTTTTCGATAGTTCTTTGCTCGAAGACAGGGATCGGTACAATATCCATATGCCTCGGCCATCTTTTTCAGATGATCGTAAGCAAGCTCGATGTCGTCAAGTATAGCGCCAGCTGCCGAGAGATTTTTCAGGATACCGACCACATATCCAATCCGGTCATCGATCTGCCGTTCCACCCACTGCGGGATATCGAGCCTATAAACCATACCTCGCCCTCACATCGGAGAGCGCTTCTTCGGCACTCCTCACCCTTCCCTCGGAGATCTGTCGCTCAGAGATTTCCAGCTCACGATAGATCTGCCCCCTACGGCGCATCGCCTCAAAGGTCTCCATGCTCATGAATACCATGTCACCGTAACCATTTTTTGTGACGTAAATCGGTTCGGAGGATTCATGGCACATATCGGACATCCTGGCGGTATCCTTCAGCTCCTTGATGGGAATAATTCTTGGCATATTATCGTCTCCTTTTTATGGGACAATAATACCATATACAGAGCATGATCCGGAAGGCTCGAGGCGTTCCTAGACCTGATCGGGCTCCCGTTCGGGGGCCTTTCCGGCCTTTCTCAACGCCGCGAGCATCCTCTCCGGGGTGACAGGAAGCTCCAAAATGCGCACCCCCACCGCGTCGTAAATAGAGTTCAGGATCGCGGGGGCGATGGGCAGCATGACCGGCTCCCCGATCCCCTTGGCCCCGAAGGGCGCCGTCGACTCGGGGTCCTCGACGATGACGTTCTCGACGTCGATCATGTCCAACGCCGTGGGGATCAGGTACTTCGAGAAGGAAGCGTTCTTCATCACGCCGTTCTCCAGCTTCAGGTCCTCAAACAGGGTATAGCCCAGCCCCATGGCGAACCCTCCGTCCATCTGCCCCTCCAGGAGATGGGGGTTGACGGCCTTCCCCGCATCCTGGGCGAACACGGCGTCGAGGACCTCCACCCTCCCCGTCAGGGTGTCCACCTGCACCTCCACAGCGCAGGCGTTGAAGGTGTAGGGCCAATAGGGAGCGCCCTGTCCCGTCTCCCCGTCCATCTGCGTCGTCTGCGCGACGTACTCGTCCTTGACGCTGATGGCGTTCTCCCCCGTGTACCGCTCCGCAAGCTCCCTCAGGGTGATGCGCTTCTCGGGAAAGAACTTGATGAAGACCGCGGCGTCCTGGACCGTCAGCCCCACCGTGGAGTTGAGCTCCAGCGCCTCCTTCGCCCTCTCGCAGAGGGCGGCGCGAAACTTTTCGCACGCGACCCTCACGGCGTTTCCCGTGTTGTAGGTCTGGCGCGTGGCCGCGGCCGTCCCGGAGTCGGGCATCCGGGAGGTGTCCTCGTGAACCAGGATGAAATGCTCCATGTCCGTCTGGAGGACCTCCGCGCCGATTTGGGTCATGACCGTCCTGCCGCCCTGCCCCACCTCCGTCACGCCGGTGTGGATCCCGACGCGCCCGTCCGGCAGCAGCTCGACCTCGGCACGGGAGACGTCGGGGAACCCGTTGCCGTAACCCGTTCCATAGAACGTCAAGCCCAATCCGACCCCGCGTTTCTTCATCACGCGTCTCCGTCTCCCGCCATGGCGACGGCCGGCTCCTCAAAGGGCTCGGGAAGCGTCTCGACCTTCGTCTCAACCTCCATCTCGACCTTCATCTCACCCTCCATGATCCTCCGCATGGCCGTCCTGTCGAGCGAGCGGGGCCTCTCCACGCGATTGTTCATGCCCCACCGCTCGTTGAAGTGAAAGCGCTCCTCCACCTCGAAGACGCACTCCGGAAGCGGGACGCTCTCCATGAGGAGCTGCCCTGTGGCCGTCTGGGAGCCCAGCCGGAAGCAGTTCTTCAGCCGAATTTCCAGGGGACTGATCCCCAGCCGCTCCGCGAGGATGTCCATCTGCTGCTCGTGCGCGAGCGGCACCTGGGTCGCCCCGAAGCCCCTCATGGCGCCGGTGAAGGGGTTATTGGTGTACACCGCGTAGGAGTCCACCTTGACGTGGGGGATGACGTAGGGCCCCGACGCGTGGACGCCGGCCTTCCGCAGCACGTTGAAGGCCCAGGAGCAATGGGCGCCCGAATCCCCCACGATCTCCACCTCCAGATAGGTCAGGTACCCCTCCGCATCGGCGCCCGTCTCGTACTTCATGATCATGGGGTGCCGCTTCGAGTGGGACAGGAAGGATTCCTCCCGGTCGTAGACGGTCTTGACGGGACGATTGAAGTACATCGCGGCCATCGCCACGTGTATCTGGGGGGAGATGTCCTCCCGGCCGCCGAAGGCCCCACCTATCGCAGTATTCAGGATCTTCACCTTTTCCTCGGGAAGCCCCAGGTTCCTGGAGACCTCCTCCCGGTCGTAGTGAGGGTACTGCGTGGCGACGGCGACGACGACGGTCCCGTCCTCCTCGAGGTAGCCCACCGCCGCCTCGGGCTGGATGAAGGCGTGATCCACCATGGGGGAGCGGTACGTGTTCCTCGCTACCGCACGGCTCGCCGCCCGGCCCTCCTCGAGGTTCCCCCTCCGGAGCTTGTAGTGATACAGCAGGTTCGTGTCGCCATGAACGATGGGGGCCCCCTCCTTCATGGCCTCGACGGGGTCGAACACGGCGGGAAGCTCCTCGTAATCCACCTGGACCTTCCCCAGCCCCTCGCGGCAGGCCTCCTCCGTCTCCCCGACGACGAAGGCGATGGGCTCCCCAATCCTGATGACCTTCTCGCTGGCAAAGACCTCGTGGTCCTTGAGGAGCACCCCATGGTTGTTCTCGCACGGAACGTCCTTGTACGTGAACACCTTGAGCACGCCCGCCGTCCTCTCCGCCGCCTCCGTATCCACCGCGATCCGGGCGTGAGGCTTGGAGGACCTCAAGGTCTTTCCGTAGAGCATCCCGTCCATGAAGATATCCTGGGGATACAGGGCCCTTCCGGTTGCCTTGGCATAGGCATCCAGCCTGACGACGTTTTTTCCAACGGTCCTCAAATTGGTCCTCAAAGTCATTTTCGCACCTCCCGCATCTCGCGCACCACCCGCTCCACGGCGGCGATGCTCTTGTTGTAGCCGGTACAGCGGCAGAGGTTCCCCGACAGCCCACGGCGAATCTCCTCCCGCGTCGGATTGGGGTTCCTGTCGAGCAGCGCCTTGGCGGACAGGATCATCCCCGGGATGCAGAAACCGCACTGCACGGCGCCGACCTCGATAAAGCTCTTCTGCAGGGGATGCAGAACCCCATCCCGCTCCAGCCCCTCGATCGTCAGCACCTCGTCCCCGTCGCACTGGAAGGCCATGACGAGGCAGGAATCGACGGTCTCCCCGTTCAGGATCACGGTGCAGGCGCCGCACTCCCCCTCGCTGCATCCCTCCTTGGTCCCGGTGAGCCGCAGCTTGTCCCGCAGGAGGTCGATGAGCCTCATGTTTCCGTCGACCTCCACATGGTGCAGTTCACCGTTCACCGTGATGTCTATCTCCATCACGCGCGTCTCATCCATTATACGCGTTATACGCGCCTCCATCACGCGCGCTCCCCCCCGAAATAAAAATAACGCAGCGCGTCGGACAGCGCCTCGTCCATAATACCCACGATCGCCTCCCGCTTGAAGCCCAGGCTGCTCCGCCCCTTCAGGCGCTCGTCCAGGGATGCCTGGAAGGCCTCCGACGCGCGCCAGTAATCCTCAGAGCGTATGCTGACCCCCTCCAGGAATGCCTCCACGTCGGGCTCGCGCATCGCGTGCTTGCCGATGGCCCCGCTGGCCACGGACACGTCCGTAATCTCGCCGCCGTCCCCGACCTCCAGGTAGAGCCCGACGGTCATCCTGGAGATGGCCAGGGCCTTCCGGAGCCCCAGCTTGGCGCTCGTCAGGCACTGGTTCTTCCCCGGGTCCCGAAACCGCACCTTCACCAGCAGTTCGTCGGGCTTCAGCCACTTCTCCCTGGAGTCGAACATCTCCTCCACCGGCGTCTCCCTCTCCCCGTCGACGCTCCGGATCACCGCGGTAGCCCTCAGGGCCACCATCATCGGAACCGTGTCCGCCGCCGTGGAGGCGTTTGCGATGTTGCCCCCAATTGTCCCCCTGTTCCGAATTTGTGGGGAACCGACGGAGTTGCACGCCTTCTTCAGGCCGATAAGATTGGGGGGAAGGCCGCTTCCCGCGATGTGGGAGAAGGGAAGCGCCGCGCCGATCTCCCAGAAGCCCCCCGTCCGCTCAATTCTCTTGAGCTCCGGGATGCCGAAGACGTCCACCAGGATCTCCTCCTTGAGCCTGTGGTGTCTCACCGCGATGACGATGTCCGTTCCCCCCGACACGACCTTGGCGTTTCCGCGGTTCTCGGAGAGCACCTGGAGCGCCTCCTCAACGGTTTCACACTTGTACCCCTTCAAAATGGACATCGCCAGTCCCCCATCAAGTCGTAAAATCCAACATCGGAACCGCCCGGTGCGCCGTTCGTTCCAAGCGGCGCGCCGGGGCGGAGATCAATCCTCGTCCAGCAGGGCGACGGCACGGATGGGCGACCCCGACCCCGCACGAATCCTGAGGGGCAGCCCGAAATAGAGAAACCGCTTGTTCAGGACTTTGTCCAGGTTGCAGAGGTTCTCCGTGTTGGTCATATTGTAGCGACCGCAGACCAGGTGTCCGGAGAAGTCCAGGTCGTCGGGATGGTCGATGGCCGGCGCGTCCACGCCGACGTTGACAACCCCGTTCTCGGCCAGCCAGCGCGCGCCGTCGTAGCTGAGCCCCGTATAGACGGTCTGCCACCTGTCCGTCCCGAAGTTCGCGTCGAAGTGCCCCGTGTACAGAAGGACGATGTCCCCCTTCCGCAGCTCCTGCCCGGATTTCCTCACGGCCTCCTCCAGGTCGGCGGGCTCGATGTAGCGGCTGGCGGGGACAAAGCTGACGTCGATGCAGATGGCGCTGCCCCAGAAGTAGCTCAGCGACATCTCGTCGATCGTCTTTCCCCTGGGCTCGAACTCCCATATCGCATCCGTGTGCGTCCCGCAGTGCTCGCTGATCAGCAGATTCCGCGCGGAGAAGCCCAGGGTCTTGCTCCCGGTCTTCCGCATGTTCTCCTCGTGGGTCATGTTCGTCATGATAAAGGTGTTCTGGTGCATCGGGAAGACGGACATGCCCTCGAAAATCTCCTGAGAGAGATCGATCAGACGCATCGTC
>CAUPUB010000038.1:0-20913 GCA_963514535.1 uncultured Fretibacterium sp. | reverse complement strand
GTCCAGGACCGCCTCGTCGAGAAAGGCATTGGCGCCCTGGGAGAGGACGATGGCGTTTGCCCCGCCGTCCAGGACGGTGACGACGGCGACGCCCGTCCCCGCCTCGGAGCGCTCCTCCAGATGCTCGCAGCCGACCTTGTTCTCCGTCAATGTCGTCCTCAGTTTTTTCCCGAAGTCGTCGCTGCCGACGCACCCGATCATGTGTGTCTCGGCCCGGAGGCGCGCGCAGGCCATCGCCTGATTGGCCCCCTTTCCGCCACCGGTCATGCCGAACGAGCCCCCCAGGAGGGTCTCCCCCAGGTGAGGCTGGCGCGGTGCCCGGATGACCAAATCCATGTTCAAAGAGCCGACGACTGCGATGGCGGCCAAACGAAAAGCCCCTTTCAGCTTGGTGTTTTTAATCTTGTTATGATACCATATCCACGGGAAGCCCGCCCCGTCGGGATCGATTTTTCTCCTTAAAGCCCCGGCGGATGCGGAGGTTGGGCGTCCGGTGCGCCTTTGCCCTGGAGGTAAGAATCAGGCTTCCCTGTGTTGCCGCCCCAAAGGGGAATCCTTCGTGAGGTGAAATTGAATGTCCTTTCAGCTTCCTGAATATCAGGCTCCCGATTTTGATGCACCGAAGTTCCGGCAGGCCCCGCCTGCCCGAACCGCCCCAGCCCCCCAGGACGGGATTGCCCCGGAGGGGTTTTATGTCATGTCCATCTTACCCGAATACTTCGACATCGGCCGCCGGACGGTCGTGCAGGGGCATGGAGGTGACCGCTCATGAATCTACCCCGCCTGATCATTGCCGACAATATCGAGGATCAGAGGGTCGTACCGCCCTCGGTCCTTCTGGTCCAGGCCATGAAAAGCTGTGGTATGCGCCTGGACGTCTTTATGAGCTCCCGGAAGGAGGAGGACCTGCGCCTGATGGAGCTGCTGTCCGGGGACGCCGTAACGTGCATCGATGCCTACACGGCCGGAAATGGGAAGAACCTGAAGGCCCTTTTCCAGCGCAGAAGCACGCCCGACGCCATCAGCGTCGTCTGCGTCCCCCTGGGAAAGGGGGTCGGCGATAAGCTGTTCCAGGTCTATCCGGAGCCACTGGAGCTCGCGAAGATTCTGGAGTGCGGGATCCTCCCGGTCCTTCATGCCTCGGCCTCCGTTGCCGTCACCACAGGCCAGGCTCTGTCCGTGATTTCTTCGATCTCCGAGATCGGTAAAAATGCGGTGCAGGGGTTGCTTTTTTCCTCGATAAAGAGCCCCAGGGAGTTCCAGCTTCTGGAGCAGGAGTACAACCGGCGCTCCTTGATAATCAGTCTGGGCTACATTCCAAAGAGTGCGGAGCGCGACATGCCCACGATGCCGGAGATGTCGCCGCGCAGCGGGTCGATGAAGCTGCTCCAGCTGAAGAGCGCGGCCCTCCAGCTTGGGAATGCGGCCAGACAGGTGGAGTGGCAGATCATCGAGGCCATGGCCCGTCTGAGTGATCCCTGGACGCCCGTGGAACGTCCGGAGTATTCCGCCTGCCATCTTGATGTCGCCGTGATCAACAGGGATATATCGCTCGAAGGGGACGAGAACCTCGAAGCCTTCCGTGCTTTAGGCTGTACGGTCTACCCCTGCAATCCCGAGCAGGATCCCTTCCCGATTGCCGCGGATGTCCTCTATCTCCCCCATGCCATGACCGACGTCGCCGCCGGCCGCATCCTTTCGAGCCCCAGTTTCCGGCAGGGGCTCCTGGAGAGCGTGCGGGGCAACAAGCTGATCTTTGCGGTGGGGTCCTCCGCCGTCCTCTTTGGGCAGCGCTACCGGACGGCGGTGCAGAGCACGCTGGAGGGGCTGGGGCTGTTTCCCTTCCGCGCTCATCATGTGTCTGGGGATGCGGGGCACAGCATACGCAGGATCGAGATCCGCGGGACGAAGGACACGCCTTTTACCCGAAAGGACGAAAAACTGCGTGGGTACGAGGCCGGAGGGTTTGCCATCGCCAACCCCGGCAATCCGGACCAGTACTGTTTTGCCTATCGCAACATGAACTCCGGGGCCGAGACGGGTGTCTCCGGGTGGAGTCAGGGCTGCTGCTTCATCACGGGGCTCAGGCCGGACTTCTGGAGCAACCTGGGTGCCCTTTATCGCTGGCTGTCGCAGAGAAAACGCTGATGACGAAAATGCTGGGGCCGTTCGTACACGAACGGCCCCAGGCATTTCAAAGCCGATAGAGGCGAGAGGAATTCTTCTCCAAAACCGCAGGCAGGATTTTAACCTGTGGCAAAGACAGGTTTTTCATTTATTCTGCCGCACCTGACGGGTACAAGATCAAAATCAGCTTAACCGATGCTATGACACGCTTAATCCTCGATAGCACTGTCGCAACCTGCGGATTGGGGCAGTGGTCGATGTCTTTCGTTCCAGACTTTTTTGAGTTAAAATGAAGGGAAGCAGGGGATCGGAGTTTTCGGGGCTGGCCAACCTCGAAAGGGCTCCTTGTGCTTTGCGGCAATGTCCTATAAGTACTCGACGTTCAACAATGTAAAAATGAAACGCGTTGCCGTGGTTTCTTGTTCACAACCTCTGCAAGGCGTAGGGTAAAATCCTTATTTTTGTCGTACTTATCTGCGCTGGAAAGCAACGAAGGCAGGAGCTCCTGCCATTTTTGCGGAGGTGAACCGGGATGCGGCTTCTGACCCGATCCGATTTCGACGGATTGATGTGTGCGGTACTTCTCAAGGACCTGGACCTTTTTAACGAAAAACTGTTCGTTCATCCCAAGGACATGCAGGATGGACTTATTGATGTTACGACCAACGACATCCTGGTGAACATCCCCTATGCCCCGGGCTGTGGCATGTGGTTCGACCACCATACCAGCGAGGATGTGCGAGGACTGATGCATCAGTACAAGTACGTCGGCGCCTCCTGGCCTGCCCCCAGCTGTGCGCGGGTCATCTACGAATATTACGGTGGGGCCAAGGGACGCCTTGCTCGTTTCGACGATATGGTAGTGGATGCCGACAAGTGCGACTCCGCCCACTTTTCCAGGGAGGAGGTCCTGGACCCACAGGGGATGGTCCTCCTTTCCTTCATCATGGACCCCAGGACCGGCTTTGGGCGCTACCGTGATTTCCGCATCTCCAATTATCAGCTGATGGATTGCTTGATAGACCATCTTCTGGTCATGCCGATCGACGAGATCATGCAGCTTGAGGATCTCCAGGAGCGGGTGCGCCTCTACGAGGCTCACCGAGAGCCCTTCGAGAAGATGATGAAGGACCATTCCCGTACCGAGGGGGCTGCTGTCATCACGGACCTTCGTGGAATAGACGAGACTTTTGTCGGGAACCGACATATCATCTATGCGCTCTATCCAGATCAGAACGTCTCGGTGCGTGTCTTCGACGGCAGGGAGGGGAAGAACTGCGTCTTCTCCGTAGGATACAGCATCCTGAACCGGACGGCCACCGTGGATGTGGGCAAGCTGATGCTGAAGTACGGCGGCGGCGGGCATCGCCGGGTGGGAACGTGTCAGGTCCCCTTCGAGGATGCGGACAGGGTGTTGAGCGAGATCCTCGAGGAGATCAACTCCCAGAACTGGCAGATGCTGAATATAGCCGGCCTCGAGGAGTTTTGACCTAGTCTGGGACATTTCAATAAAATGCGGCGGCCTTCCTCTTCTTTGAGGAGGCCGCTGCGTTTGCGCATAGCTATTGCAGCTATCGGTCAGCACACGGGGTTCTTCACAAATATGCTCCCCTTCGCCTTACAAATAGGGCAGACATCCGGGGCCGACCCCTCGTGGACGAAGCCGCAGATGGGGCAGAGGTACCAGTCGGTGTCCTTGCCCTTGAGGGCTTCAATCCCCTCCAGGGCCTTCTTGTAAAGCCCACCGTGAACCTTCTCCGCCTCGTTGGCGAGGTGGAAGCTTCGTTTTGCGGCCGCGTGCCCCTCGGCCTCGGCATCCTCGATGAACCCGGGATACATGGTGGAGAACTCGTAGGTCTCCCCGTCCAGGGCAGCCTTTAAGTTGCTGGCCGTATCGCCGATTCCCCCCATGGTTCGGAAGTGGGCGGTCGCGTGCACCGTCTCCGCGGAGGCGATGGCACGGAACATCTTCGCGACGCCGGGATACCCCTCTTTGTCCGCCTGATCCGCGAAGGCCAGGTACTTCCTGTTGGCCATCGACTCGCCGGCAAACCCCTCCTGCAGGTCCTTCATAGTCCTCTCGTACATGATGAAACCCCCTTTGTAAGATAAAAAACGTGAAAGATAAAAAACGGGCCCCCTCCGCCCGCTCCTGTTCGGACGGGAGGGGAGCCCTTTAACGATACTCCATCTCTGCGAAAAAGTCACCAGTCTGGGGAAAGAACTTGGGCGAAAAAGGCCTGGAGGAGAGGAGCTTCCTGACCTATCCGAGCAGTTTGGAGTAGATCCTCTCGTGTTCCTCCAGGAGGTTGCCGAGGTCCCAGCGAGGGTCGGGGAGGGGATGGAACTCGGAGGGTGCAGTGGCAGCGATGAGCATGGCCGCCGCCAGGGCCGCGGAGTTGCCGACGGGGTAGAGCGCGCCGCGGGAGGAATCGGTGACGAGATCGCGTATGCCGCGCGCGTCCGCACCCAGGACTGGGATGCCCAGGGCGATGGACTCCATGAGGCTGCGGCTCAGCCCCTCCCGTTCCGAGGGGAGAACGGTTGCCCGTGAGGCCAGCATCAGCAGAGGAATATCGGAGCGCTGCCCCAGGAAGTGGACCTGCCGGGAGAGCCCGAGCTTCTCCGCAAGGGCCTTCATCTCGACCTCGAGTGGCCCTCTGCCGGCGAGGGCGAGATGAAAGTCCCTCCGCCCGGTCTTCGCCAGAGCGTCCAGGGCGTCCCGGTGCCGCTTGCCCGAGTTGAACTCCGCCACCATCAGGAAGAGCTCGTCCTCCCGGCCGAGCTCGAGCTCCTCGTAAAGCCCGCGTACCCCGGCCATCGAGACGGATTTTCGGGACCAGCTCGCCAGGTCCAGTCCGATGCCCGGAAGGCAGGTCAGCCTCTCCGGGGGAACAAGGGTGTGTTCCAGGGCAGCCCGGCGGTCCTCCTCGTTGATGACGATCAGATGGTCCGTCCGGCGTGCTGCCCTGCGTTCCAGTCCCAGGTAAAAGCGGTTTTTCAGCGGCGAGCCGCCGCTGTGGAAGTGGAACCCATGCGCCGTGTAGACGACCTTCGGACGCCGCTCCGCGGGCAACTTACGGAGCGCCATGCGTGTCACGAAGGAGGCCACCGGCGTATGGACGTGCACGATGTCGTACCCCTCGCGGAGTACTAGGCTGCGGATCGCGCCGTTCATCCGACGCACGCCGCGGAGCTCCCAGGGCTTTCTGGAAAAGGGGACCTCGTAACAGGTGTCGAAGGCCTCCTGGCACTCCACACAGGATTTCGAGTCGCGCGACAGGGCGTCCACGCGCCAACCCAGCTTCCTGAAGTGGCGGGCATAGGGCAGTAGAAAGGCCCTGAGTGTTGCGGCTACGGTGGTGACGATCAAGAGTTTCGGCATACGAACGACCTTCTTTCCGGGAATGGAGCCTTCCGGCTCCAGAGTCCCCCGTTTTCAGCATAGCCCATGTGTCCCCAGAAGTCGCGAACGGGTCCGTTTTTTGCGGTGGGGACGTATCGGCCGTTCAGGGTCGTGACCCCCTCGGAACCGAGAAGCTCCTCGATCCAGGCAAGCACGGCCCCCTCCACGCCGCGCCCCATGGCCCGGCAGCTCATCAGAAAGGTATCGAAAAGAGCGCTTTTCGTGTCCCCGGCCCCGGAGATCTCCACAATCACCAGGGCAATCCGTCCGTAGTCTCCGTAACGGTCCCTCAGGGAGGCGATCCAGACGCGGCGGGTTTCGTCCCGAAGCATGGCGAGGAGGTCCGACTCCGTGTATCGGCGCGTCGTCAGGTTGAACTGGTTGGTCTTGGCACAGAGCTGCGCGGCCCGGGGCGCCTCGTCCTCCCGCAGGAGGTGAAGGTCGAGCTTCATCTCCAGCGAGGCGAGGTAATCGTCCAGGGAACCGCAGGACGCCCTGGCGCTCGTCCGGAGGGCCTCGGCACGATACATCCCGGCCTTGGCGGCATCCTCGGCGTCCAGGCGCGGTGCGGTGAAGCAGAGATCCGCGACCTCCCGCATAAACGCAGGGAGCTTCGCCGTGTCGGACGGGAACTCCGGAACCTCGACCTCCGGGCAGCCGGCCCGAACGGCCGCCCGCTCCACGGGATTGTCGTCGATGAAGACCAGGGAATCCATGCCGATGTTGAGCTCGCGGGCGATCTCCGCGACATTCTGTGGCTTGGGCAGCCAGTTGGCCCTCACGCAGACGAAGTCCTCCTCCTGGAGGACGGCGTTGGGATGCTCCCGGAAAGGCCGCAGGGCGTCCTCCTGGTCGTTCTTCGAGGCGATGGCCAGGAGCACCCCTTGCCGGGCGAGCCGCTTTGCGACGATCTGGACATCCCTGTAGACGGCGCCGATGCCATGGTCCGAGAGGAGGATTCCGTCCAGCCCGTCCTCGCCGATGACCCCGCCCCAAAGGGTCCCGTCCAGGTCCAGGACCAGGCATTTCCTGCGTGTCCCCCGCAGGATGCCTCCCATGCGCGCAATCTCGGCGGCGAGGCGCGTCTCGCCCCGGGCGGAGAAGGGCAGGGCGCCGAGGTACCACGTCTTCGCATTGTAGAAATTCTCCCGCCCCGCCTCGGCGGCAAGCTCCTCGATATCGAGCACCGGAACGCGCAGGGACTCCAGGATATCCCGCCAGCGCCCCGCGGCGCGGCGTTCGAGGTTTGGCCCTGCCACGGGCTGAGCGGGGGCCCGTGGGAGGTCCAGAGTGGAGACGATCAGCGTCCGGTCGGGATGGCGCCGCTTCGCCTCCTCGACGGCGGCGGAGATCCCGTCCAGGACGGACTCGAAATCCTCGCCGACGCCGGCGGGGAAAAGGGCGGGGCCGTGCAGAACGAGGCAGAGGGTTTCGGTCGCGGCCTCCCAGGCTGGGGATCCAGGATCCAGGAGCTCCGCTCTCCAGGTATCGAAGCCGGGGACGGTTCCCGCGTTGAGTCCATGCGACATCCTCAGCCGGAGGGCCAGGCTCTCGGCCGTGACGTTCGAAAGAAGGATGAGGGAGGGGGAATGCGATGCCTTTGGGAACATCACGTGAACCTCAGAACTTTCGGGCGGGGTTTCCCAGCACCGAGCAGGCATCCGGGACATCGGTCAGGACGATGGTTCCCATGCCGACCATGACCCCGGAGCCGACCGATCGTCCCTGGAGGATCGAGGCACCGGCCCCAATGGTGGACTCCGCCCCGATCGTGACGTTCCCCGAGATGTTGACGTTGGGCATCACGGAACAGAAGTCACCCAGCACGGAATCGTGTCCGACATGGGAACCGGTGTTGATGAAGACACATCGGCCCAGGCTGATGTCCACGGACAGGGAGCAGAAGTGCGAGACGACCACGCCCTCCTCCATCGCGATGCGGGAGGAAAGCTTTGTGTCCGTGTCGATGACGTTCGGGAAGTGCACGTGGGGGCAGCGCTCCAGAGCCTCGTATATCGCACGCTTGTTCGAGGGCCGGGCGATGGAAAGGACGACGTCGAGAGGGCCGTCGTATTCCTCGGCGAAGCTCCGCCCTCCGAGGATGGGAAGCCCTCCCGAGAACGTTCCGGCCTCGGCTCCGTCGTCGAGGAAGCCCAGGAGATTCCAGAACCGGTGGCGCTCGTTGATGCGCCGAACGATCTCGGCGACCTCGCGCCCCAGTCCGCCTGCCCCGTAGATCACGAGATCATGCATGGTCCTGCCTCGAGAATCGGGCGATGTCCGCCACGGTGCGTATCTCCGCGATCCTTTCGAGCGGGACGGGCATCCCCGCCTCGTCCAGCGCCATGACGATCTGGAGGGTTTTCAGGGAGTCCCAGCCCTCGGTGTTCTCCATGGACGACTCGGCAGTAACGGGGAACCCCAGGACCTCGGAGACGATCTTGACGACGGCATTCATTTTGGAGACAGGGTCTGTCTTGGCAACAGCATCCATCGGGATCCTCCTTATTTCAAATCCAAATCATTCGTATGCTTCGTGTAAACAGATGACCGCCTCCTCTAGATCGGCAGGTCTTGAATGACGTGTCCATCGCCTGCGTCGACACGCGGTACCGTTACCGCGTTGTCGACGCAGGTAAAGAATGAAGACTCACCTTGGCTGCTCCGCAAACCTTCGGTCCGACGTACTTCTTCGTACGCCTGATGAAAAAACTAAGCGATTCGCACGGCTCCTTCTTCGCCGGCTCTCCGCTTATCGCCTGCAAACGATTTGGAATTGAATTTACTTTTGGTACTTCATTTTCTTCGTGTCTTCTTTGTGTCACGCTCTTTTTACTGGCTCAGGAGAGCGACCACCCGCCGTCGACAATCATGTTTGTGCCCGTGATGCGCCGGCTGGCGTCGGAGAGCAGGAACAGGACGGGGTCGGCGACGTCCTCGGGGGCGAGCGGCCCCAGCCGGGCCTTCTCGAGGACCTCTTTCCGGTACCATTCCTCGCCGAGCCGGGCTCGGGTCTCCCGCTGCATGGGGGTGTCGACGGGACAGGGAGAAATGCAGTTGAAGCGGATGCCGCGCGGCGCGTACTCCGAGGCCAGCGAGCGTACCGACGCGATGAGGGCCCCCTTGGTCCCGGCGTAGGCGCTGAGCCCTACTTGTCCGGTAAGCGCGGAGATCGAGGCCAATGCGACGACGCTCAGCCCCGGGGCATAGCGTCCACGGCGGCAGATCGCCTGCGACAAGGCCATGAAGGACAGCCAGTTGAGGCGCATCAGGTGCTCCGTCCGGTCCGTGTCGAGGTCCCGAAGCAGGACGGTTGGGGCCATCCCCGCGCTGTGGACGAAACCATGCAGCGGACCGGTGCTTTTCAGGAGAGGCGTGAGAGCCGATTCGATCTCGTGAAGTTTCAGGAGGTCCATAAATACGCTCAGATGGTCTTTCCCATCCAACATAGCCAGAGTTTCGTCCAGACGCGTCATATCTCGTCCCAAGAGGACGAGCCGGGCCCCCATCTGGGATGCCCGGATGGAAATGGTACGTCCAATCCCAGAGGAGGCCCCCGTGATCAGGATTGTGTGCCCCGCGAGGGAAAAGGCAGTGAGCGTCATAACTTTCTTCTCCATTTCAGCACTGTAGCCCCCCAGGAATATCCGATCCCGAACCCGCACAGCAAGATGTTGTCTCCGGGACGGAGTGTGTCTGTTCGGTTTCTGAGTGCGATGGGTACGGAGCAGGACGAGGTGTTGCCGGTTCGCTCCAGGTCGATGCAGTAGCGAGAGGCATCAATGTCCAGCTTGGTTCGCAATGTTTCCAAGATCGTCCTGTTGGCCTGATGTGGGACAAAGAGTGCAATGTCCTCCAAGGATAACCTGTTCTTCCGTAGGGTTGCCTCAATGGTTTTTGGGGCCCTGCGCAAGGAGAAGTTGAATATCTCCATTCCGTTCATGTAAAGGGTGTCTTGGCTTCGGACGTTCCCATATTCGTCCGTTGTCTCCAGTGCCGTCTCGGAGGAACGGGGAAGGGCTGTCCCTCCTGCGGGGACGATCAGGTTGGAATATCCACTGCCGTCGGTCCCTAGATCAAACTCACCTAGAACTGCAACGGGGTTGTCGCATGAGAGCAGGGTTGCCGTCGCGGCCTCACCCAACAGGACTCGAGTGCTCTTGTCCTTCGGATGCAGATGGGAGATTTTTTCCACAGTCAGCAGGAGGATCTTGCGACATTGGCGGGAAGACAGCAGCGCCTTGGCCAGAAAAAGGCCATAAATGTATCCGGAACAGCCTAAGTTGACATCGAGAGCACCGCATTCAAGGGGAAGACGCAACTTGTTTTGGACGATACAGGCTGTTGCCGGCATTTGATGATCCCCTGTCTGCGTAACCAAGATCAGGAAATCAATGTCATCCCTGTTTGTTCCGTGGGCGTCAAGTAGCCTTTCGGCAGCCCTAACGGCCATCTCCGAGGCAGGCTCGGCGCCAAAACGGCGTTCACGGATGCCCGTGGCGCGAAACGCCTTCTGAGGATCCCAGTCTGTGAACTCAGCGGCCAGATCTTCGTTGCGGATGACGCTATCGGGAAGCCAATATTCCAAGGACTCGATTCCGGGCGAAACGTAGCGTGTCTCCATCAGTCATGCATCTCGGCCAAAATGTCGCCGACGGTTATGAAGGAGCGGAGCTTTTCGAGGTTGAGCTCTCGGTCGAAGCGGGTGGAAAACATCGCCAAGATGGAGAGCTTGCTCAAGGAATCCCAATAGTCCAGCTCCTCCAGTATGGTCTCCGGCTTCAGATCTCCCGGATTTGCCTCAATGGTCCGAGTCAGAAGCTCCAATTTCTCCGCGATCGTCATGGATAAAACCTCCTGCTTTGCTTTACTTTATATATTGGACCTTTCAGCCCTCGGGATATTCTAGCAGGCCGGGACAAATGCAGGGGCCCATTTCGATCGAAGCGGCTGCGATGGAAAGCCCGGCCCCGAATCCCGCAAGCAGCGTCCGCTTCCTTTCGGTTTGGAGTTCCCCCGCAAGTTCCGAGCAAATCGTAACGGGGAGGGTCGCTGAGCTGGAGTTGCCGTAGCGGTCCAGGCTGACGGGCATCTTGTCACGGTATATTCCGATCTGCTGTGCCTCCTGTTCGATCATGAAGAGATTGGCTTGATGCAGAAGCAGCCGATCGACGGCGTCGGCCGGGACCCCTGCATTCTTCAGTACCTCGGTCAGAACCGGAGGAACGTTGCGCACCACAAAATTGAATACGGCCATCCCGTCCATCCGGATGTCGATGGGGCGACGCACCCCGCCGTCCGGCCATTCCCGATACTCCAGGGAATGTTCGTCGAAAGGCTGGCGGGCGCGTCCCGCGGGGATCATCAACACTTCCTGCTGTGAGCCATCTGTCAGAAACCCGAAATGCCACGGTTTGGCTTTCTTATCGGGAACCAGAAGTGTGGCGGAGCCAGCATCTCCAAAAAGCAAGGCTGTTGCGCGATCCCTTGGGGACGTGCAGTTTGATTGAGTGTCGCCGTCCATGAGCAGGACGGGAGCATCCAAGGAACGGGCCATCAGCCCAGCCAGCCAGAGGCCGTAGACGTAGCCCGAACATCCGAAATTTGTGTCCACAGCGGAACAATTCTTGGGCAGGCCTAATAAGTGTGCCGCTCGGGAGGAGTTGTTGGGCATATCGTGGTCGGGCGTTTGAGTGACGAAGAGCACCCCACCGAGGTCCGAGGAACTGAAGGTATGATGCTCCAGGAGTTTCTTCGCCGCCTCCATGCAAAGGTCGAGGGAGGTGATTCCGCTCCCGGGAGGACAAATACGGCGCGTTTGTACCCCAATAACCTTGAGGGTGTCCTCAATTCTGTCTCCAAAAAGTTCCGCTCCGAAAGTCGCATTATCTACAGTGTATGAAGGAACGCAGGCACAGATGCCATCTATCCTTATCCCTTCGAGTATGCAGGATTTCATGTTCGTGCGCTTCCTTTCAAAAACTCATTTTTGGGGCACGGCCGCGTAGAGTTTCTTGCGTTTCTGTACGACCTCGTAGGCGGGATTGGCCTCTTTGATCAATGTCTCCAGGACCTCCGGGTCGTCGGGAAGGTGATAGGTGCAGAGCGCCAGTTTGGGGGCGAAGCGCGCCAAGGTCTCCCGGGCGCCCTTCAGCATGTGGCGTTCGTATCCCTCGATATCCGCTTTGATAAAATCGACGCGGGCAAGCCGCTGGTCGCGGACGAAGGCGTCCACGGTCGTCAGCTCGACGGCCGACCCGTTTTTGCCGTTGACCAATATGGCGTTGCCCAGGGTGTAGCTGTCGTTGTCCGACATGACCGCCCGGGTCTCCGAGTCCCCCAGCCCCTTCTTTACGGGAAAGATACGGGCGTTGAGCCTTGCCGTCTCCAGAAGGTAACGGTAGGGTGCCTCGATGGGTTCGAACGCGTAGACCGTCGCGCCCTTGACGGAGGCGTAGGCGGCGAAATCGCCAATCCAGCTTCCGGCGTCGAGAACCACGTCGCCGGGATGCACCCTGACGTCGATCCTCTCGTTCTCAAGGCAGAAAAAGCCCTCGGTCAACAGGGAGTAGTAACGGTCCATCTCCCCTTCGTCGTAATTGTCGCCGCAGTTCAGATAGGAGTAAAAGATGTCCTCGAAGACATAGCCGAAAAACTGGCGCTCGGTCTCCGGGTCCAGCGCCGGCAGGCGGACTTCCCCAATCCGGTAGCAGCCGTCCTCCTTCGTTATCGAGGAGATAAAGCGTTTTGTGACTTTCCTGAGATGCCGGTGGGGATTCTTTCCCCGAAGGCGCAGGGACGCGTGGTCAAAGAGGAGCAGCAAAAACTCCCATGGAGTATCCAATCCCGCCCACACCCTGTCGAGGCGATGTGTCAGAATGTCCCATTTGGTGAAGGCGCTCATGAATCGTTCTCCTTATAATGTTTTACGCTCCCCCGGAACGGCGGCATGGTCGCGGCCCCGGGCGCGGAGATGCCCTCGCGCCTCAGGACCTTCCATGCCGTTGCCGCTAGAATCTTCAGGTCCAGCCAAAGCGAACGGTGCTCCACGTACCAGACGTCCAGCTCGAACTTCTCCTCCCACGCCAGGGCGTTTCGGCCGTTGATCTGTGCCCAGCCCGTGATCCCCGGCCTGACGGAGAGGCGCTTCCTCTGGCGCTCGTTGTAGAGCGGCACGTACTCCAGAGGCAACGGTCTCGGCCCCACCAGGCTCATGGTGCCGCGCAGGACGTTCCAGAGCTGCGGCAGCTCGTCCAGGCTGGTGCGCCTCAGAAAGACGCCCAGGGGCGTCAGCCGTTCAGCGTCGGGCAGGAGCGAGCCGTCCTTGTCCCGCGTGTCCGTCATGGAACGGAACTTGTAGAGCCGGAAGGGCTGTCCCTCAAGTCCGGCGCGGAGCTGTGAGAAAAGCGCCGGCGGCCCCATGCGGCGTCGGACCACCAGCGTTATCCCCAAAAACACGGGGGACAGAAGGAGCAGGCCCAAAAGGGCCCCCGTAATGTCCAGAGGGCGCTTCAGCATCTGGCCGGGACCGTGCGGAGCGCCTCCAGCACGGCCGCGATCACGCGGTCCTGCTGCGCCTCCGTCATCCCGGAGCCCGAGGGCAGGCAGAGCCCGCGGGAGAAGAGCTCCGCACAGACGTCGCGCCCCTCCTCGTGCGGCCAGTAGCGCGCGTCCTCGAACACGGGCTGGAGGTGCATGGGCTTCCAGAGCGGGCGCCCCTCGATGTTCTGGGACGCCAGGTGCTCCAGCACGGCGAGGGGCGGGACGCGAAGGGGCTCCTCCAAAGTCAGGGCCGTGAGCCAGCGGTTGGAACGGCTCCATGAGGGCTCCGGCATGAAGCGCACGCCCTCGATGGTCCCCAGCGTCTCGGCGTAGCGGCCGAAGATGCGCCTCCTGGCGGCGACGCGCTCGTCGAGATGGAGCATCTGCCCTCGCCCGATCGCCGCCAGGACGTTGCTCAGACGATAGTTCCACCCCAGAACCGTGTGCTGGTACCAGGGGGCGGGGTCGCGCGCCTGCGTGGCGAGGAAGCGCGCCCTTTCGATTGCCTCGGCGTCGTCGGAGAGCAGCATCCCCCCGCCCGATGTCGTGACGATCTTGTTGCCGTTGTAGGAGAAGACGCCGAAGGTCCCGAAGGAGCCGGACCTGCGTCCCTTGTAGAGGGAGCCCATCGCCTCCGCGGAGTCCTCCACGACGGGCACGCGGTAATGCCTGCAAAGCTCCAGCAGGGGGTCCATGTCGCAGCTCTGGCCGTAGAGGTCCACCAGGATGACGGCCTTGGGCGGACGCCCCTGCGCCGACGTCTCGGCAAGCGCCCGCTCGAGCGCCTGCGGACTCATGTTCCAGGACTCGGGCTCGGAGTCGACGAAGGCGCACTCCGCCCCCTTGTGGAAGAAAGGTGCGACGGACGCCGCGAAGGTAAACGAGGAGCAGAGGACCAGATCTCCGGCCCCCACGCCCAGCAGCTCCGCGGCCAGATGCAGGGCCGCCGTCCCAGACGAGAGGGCCGCTGCGGCCCGGATGCCCGTCAGCTCGGCGGTCTCCCGCTCGAACGCCTCGACGTGGGGCCCCAGCGGCGCAATCCAGTTCGAGGCGAAGGCCTCGTTTATCTTGACGATCTCATCCCCGCTCATGTGGGGCGGGGAGAGGTAAATACGTTCCTGCGGCACCAAGCTCATCGTCCTTCTTTGCGATAAAGTCCCTTTGCCCTCATCGGGCGAATTTCCCTTTTCTGAAAAAGTGTATCGCATCTGACGTAAAAGTTAAAGCGCCCAATACGGCAAACGGTTTCGTGGTGCGGTAGAATATGAGCTTAGGAGAGGCGCTCGGAGCATCGAGCGAAGCTGCTTGGGGTCCCCCTGAAAGGGGGTGATAGCGTGGAGAGAATAATAAAGCTCGTGCGAGCGTTGGCAGCACTCACACGAGCCCTCGCCGAACTGATTCGGCTCTTCAAAGCGCACTAAACCTTCATCGCCGGGCATAAGTCCGAGGTGGGGGTCACCGCCCCGCTTCGGCAGCCCAAAAACAAACCCGTCCGACCTCTGATGAATCCTCTAAGCGACCAACTCAACTCACTTCGTTTGTTGGTTGTCTGCTTATCCCGGGCGGTTAGGCAATTCCTTTTGCGTATTATACCATTTCCTCTCCCCAATGGCTTCAATCTCATCGTGTTTATACCCTGTTCCCACATACCCAATACGGCAAACGACGTATTGCACTGGTGCGAGCGCAAATCTATAATTTTGTCATAATTGGTCAGATATCCTTTCGAGGAGGAATCGCTATGGACTTCAATAAATTGACGCGAAAGAGCCAGGAGGCGCTCTCCGAGGCTCAGGGAATCGCGATAGGCAACAGCAACCAGGAGGTGGATGTCGAACATCTCCTGTTGGCGCTGCTTCGGGACGGGGAGGGGCTGATTCCGCGGATGCTCCGCCGGATGGACGTCGATGCGCCGCGGGTCGTCTACGTCTCCTGCAATCCCGCAACCCTGGCCCGCGACGCGCGGATACTGGCCGGGCACGGCTACCGCCTGACCTCCATCCGTTCCTTCGACATGTTCCCTCAGACGGTGCACGTGGAGACCGTCGCGGTGCTGAAGCGCTGAGGACTTCAATTCCAGCTCCCCCGCGGGCATAGGCAAGGGCTGCCATCGATTGACGAACTGGAGGTGACGATGTAACGTGGTAGCCCTCAGGCCGTGCTCGCTCGAAAATATCGTCAAAGGGGTTCAAGGCATGTCAAAATAGTTGTATGATAGTTGTGGTGTGGAGATCGGCCAGGCGCAGTACGAGCGCATACATGAGCCGAGGGTACAGGTTCGGCGTTCCGGACGGAGCGCATTGCAAACGGCAAGGAGGATTTTTTAGGAAGATGAGAAAAGTATGGGTTTTATTGGCGGTGTTTTTGTTGGCGGCCTCTGCCCCGGGGGCGGCCCTGGCGGACGTGGTGATCAACAGTACAAACTTCCCGGATAATGCGTTCATTGTCTTCGTTAGGGAACATGACACAAACTCAGACGGTATTTTGAGCCCCGAGGAGATTGAAGCGGCGAAGAGTATGATCGTTAAACCCGACTTTGGCGCCAAAAACCTGAAGGGGATCGAGTATTTCACGTATCTGGAGACGCTGGTTTGCAGCAACCTGGAGCTGACGTCGCTGGACTTGAGCGGGAACAAGAAGCTGACGTCGCTGCATTGCGCGAACAACCTGCTGACGTCGCTGGACTTGAGCGAGAACACGGAGCTGAAGACGCTGCATTGTGAGAACAACAACGATCTGACGTCGCTGAACGTGAGCCGGAACACGAAGCTAGAGACGTTGAATTGCACCAACAACCCGCTGACGACGCTGGACGTGAGCAAGAACACGGCGCTGACGGATCTGGCTTGCGCCAGCAACGCTCTGACGGCGCTGGACGTGAGCGGGAACCCGAACCTGAGGAATCTGGATTGCTCCAACAACGATCTGACGGCGCTGGACTTGAGCGGGAACACGGAGCTGCAAAAGCTGGAATGCAAGAACGACCGGCTGACGGCGCTGGACCTGAGCAAGAACACGAAGCTGATGTATCTGTATTGTGAGCAGAACCAGCTGACGGCGCTGAACGTGAGCAAGAACACGGAGCTGTCAACGCTGGAATGCCGGAACAACCGGCTGACGGCGCTGGACCTGAGCAAGAACGAGCAACTGTCAACGCTGAACTGCCGGAACAACCGGCTGATGGCGTTGGACCTGAGCAAGAACACGAATCTGAATTCGTTGTATTGTGAAGGGAACCAACTGACGGCGCTGGACCTGAGCAAGAACGAGCAACTGTCAACGCTGAACTGCCGGAACAACCGGCTGATGGCGTTGGACCTGAGCAAGAACACGAATCTGAATTCGTTGTATTGTGAAGGGAACCAACTGACGGCGCTGGACGTGGCGAACACGAGGCTGGATTCGTTGTCTTGCCAGGGAAACCGTCTCACGTTCCTCGATCTGCAGGGGCTGCCTCTGAACGGTAGTGTCACTGTGGGCGGTCAGACGCGGGACGTGACGGTCTCGGCGATCAGGGGTGCGTATGTCGTCGACCTCGGCGCGTTTCTCTCCCCGGATCGGTTCGTCAATGTAAAAAACCTCGCCGGTCAGGCCGGCGGCACGCCGCTTTCCGCCAACTATGACCCCGCGAGCGGCAAGGCCACCTTTGACGCCGAACCGGAGAAGGTGACGTATCGGTACGACACCAAAGGCCGCGTAGGGTTCGGAGGGCCAGGGATAGAGATGGATGTCACCCTTATCGAATCCAACACGATCACGGTGTCCGTGTCCGGCCGCGGCAGGGTCACGCGTCAGGGGTCCACGGAGGCGCTGTCCGGCAACGTGGCCGTCTTCCCGGGCGACGATGCGACGTTCGTGATCTTGGCGGACGCGGGTTACGAGATCGCTGACCTGAGGGTCGACAACGCCCCGGTGAGCGTCCCGTCGAGGGCGGCGCGTTACGAGTACACGTTCCACAACGTGACGGAGAATCATACTTTGAGGGTCGCGTTCAAGGCCAGACCGGGCGGGTCGCCGGGCTGGCCGGGCGGGTCGCCGAGTAATCCGGACGTGCCGCCAACCTCTCCGGACGTGCCGCCAACCTCTCCGGACGTGCCGCCAACCTCTCCGGACGTACCGCCCGTGAATCCTCCCGCGTCGGTCGATATCCCGGCCTCCGCGGGTCAGTGGACGGTCTTCTGGGGCACTCCCGACGCGCAGGGCAAAGTTGAAGTGACGGTCCAGGTTCCCATCAAGTCGGAGGTCCCCCTGATCGAGGGCTCGATCCGGATCGATGCCCTGTGGATCGAGGGAATCAGGATCAAACTTCTTCCCGATAGCCCGGCGGCCTCCGCTCGTGCAATGGCGCAGCAGCACAGCTACCTGCTCCAGATCACGGGCACGGTGGCCGAAAACGCCATGAACACGGCACGGATCGACGCGCTGCACTACAGGCTGGAGGGCGGCGAGGAGAAGATGGTTCGCTTGGGGACGAACGGCGACGGTATCCTGCTGAAGGACATGAAGAAGGGGACGGAGCCCCCGAAGTCGAGTTCCGGCGGCGGGTGTGCCGCGGGCCTGGGCTCGGCGGCGCTGCTGGCTCTCCTTCCCCTCTGCATCCGGCGTCGGCGCTGAGCCGCTGCGCAGAACAAACGCGACAAACGCGCGGCCCCCTGTCGGGGGCCGCGCGTTTTTTAGGCTCCCCTGATAAAGCCCCTGGTGAAGCTACTAAGCGACCAACTCGCCGCGCTGCGCTTGCCGGTTGTCTGCTTATAAGCTCGAAGACGCAAATCAGAGATTTGCTTTCTCGCTTATAAGCGACCAACTCGGCGCCATGTTTCGTGTTCATACTCCATTCCAACGCTCCCAATACGGCAAACGACGTATTGCACTGACGCGGGCGCGAATCTATAATTTGGTCATAATTGGTCAGATATCCTTTCGAGGAGGAATCGCTATGGACTTCAATAAATTGACGCGAAAGAGCCAGGAGGCGCTCTCCGAGGCTCAGGGAATCGCGATAGGCAACAGCAACCAGGAGGTGGATGTCGAACACCTCCTGTTGGCATTGCTTCGGGACGGGGAGGGGCTGATCCCCCGGATGCTCCGCCGGATGGACGTCGACCCGCAGGTCCTGGAGAAGCTCGTCGCGGACGAGGTGGCCCGTATTCCCAGGGTGACGGGGGGCGGGGCCGAGGCGGGGAAGGTCTACGTCACGGCGCGCCTGAACAAGCTGCTGGTGCGGGCCGAGGAGCGGGCCAGGAAGCTTACGGACGAGTACGTCTCGGTCGAGCATCTGTTCCTGGAGATGCTCGGCGAGGGGACGGCGACGAACCTGGGGAGGATCCTGAACCGCCTGGGGATCACCGAGGATCGTTTCCTGAAGACCCTGACGGAGGTGCGCGGTTCGCAGCGGGTCCAGAGCGCGGACCCGGAGGCATCCTACGAGGCGCTCGAGAAGTACGGCCGCGACCTCGTGGCGATGGCGCGGGAGGGCAAGCTGGACCCCGTGATCGGGCGGGACGAGGAGGTACGCCGCGTCGTGCGCATCCTCAGCCGCAAGACGAAGAACAACCCCGTGCTGATCGGGGACCCCGGCGTCGGCAAGACGGCGATCGTCGAGGGGCTGGCGCAGCGTATCGTCCGCGGCGACGTCCCGGAGGGGCTGAAGGACCGCACGGTCTTCGCCCTGGACATGGGGTCGCTCGTCGCGGGGGCGAAGTTCCGCGGCGAGTTCGAGGAACGCCTCAAGGCCGTTCTGAACGAGGTCCGGCAGAGCGAGGGGCGCATCATCCTCTTCATCGACGAGCTCCACACGATCGTGGGGGCCGGGGCCGCCGAGGGGGCGGTCGACGCCGGGAACATGCTCAAGCCCATGCTGGCGCGCGGGGAACTTCACTGCATCGGCGCGACCACCGTGGACGAGTACCGCAAGTATATCGAGAAGGATGCGGCGCTCGCGCGGCGCTTCCAGCCGGTGGACGTGGAGCAGCCGGACGTGGAGGACACGATCTCGATCCTGCGGGGCATCCGGGAGAAGCTCCAGGTGCACCACGGCGTGCGCATCCGGGACAACGCACTGGTCGCGGCGGCGACGCTCTCCAACCGCTACATCACCAACCGGTTCCTTCCGGACAAGGCCATCGACCTGGTGGACGAGGCCTGCGCGATGATCCGGACGGAAATAGACTCCCTGCCCTCCGAGCTGGACGCGGCCTCGCGGCGCGTCATGCAGCTGGAGATCGAGGAGACCGCGCTGAAGCGCGAGGCGGACGCGGCGTCGGCGGAGCGCCTGAAGGCTCTGCAGAAGGAGCTGCAGGAGGCCCGGACCGAGGCGGATTCCCTGCGTGCCCAGTACGAGACGGAGAAGGGGGCCATCACGGGCATCCGCGAGCTGCGGAGCCGGATTGACGCGGTCAAGGCCGACATCGCGAAGGCCGAACACGAGTACGACCTCAACCGGGTCGCCGAACTCCGGTACGGCGAGCTTCGGAAGCTGGAGGAGGAGCTGAGGGCGAAGGAGTCGGACGCCGAGAAGGGGAGCGCGTCGGGACGCCTGCTGCGCGAGGAGGTCACCGAGGAGGAGATCGCGGACATCGTCAGCCGCTGGACGGGCATCCCCGTGACGCGGCTGGTGGAGGGCGAGAAGGAGAAGCTGCTGAAGCTGGACGAGGGGCTGCACCGCCGCGTGATCGGTCAGGACGAGGCCGTGGGGCTCGTCGCCGACGCGGTGCTCCGTGCCCGAAGCGGGATACGGGACCCCCGGCGGCCGATCGGCTCCTTCATCTTCCTGGGGCCCACGGGGGTGGGCAAGACGGAGCTGGCCAAGACGCTGGCCGAGGCGCTTTTCGACAGCGAGGACAACCTGGTCCGCATCGACATGTCCGAGTACATGGAGAAGCATGCGGTCTCCCGCCTGGTCGGGGCGCCTCCCGGCTACGTCGGGTATGACGAGGGCGGGCAGCTCACCGAGGCCGTCCGGCGCCGTCCCTACTCCGTCATCCTGTTCGACGAGATCGAGAAGGCGCACCCGGACGTGTTCAACATCCTGCTCCAGATCCTGGACGACGGGCGCATCACGGACAGCCACGGACGGGTGGTGGACTTCAAGAACACCGTCGTGATCATGACCAGCAACATCGGGGCCGCTTCCCTTCTGGAGGGGATCACACCGGACGGTACGATACCGGATAAGACGCGCGACGAGGTCATGGGCGCGCTGCGGGCATCCTTCCGCCCGGAGTTTCTGAACCGCGTCGACGACATCGTGATCTTCAAGCCCCTGAGCCGCGGCGAGGTGCGGCAGATCGTCCGGCTTCTGCTCCAGGGCCTGGCCGGCCGGCTGGCCGAGCGGCAGATCACCCTGAGGACCGACGACGATGCCGTGGACTTCATCGCCGATGCCGGCTACGACCCCGTCTATGGGGCCCGTCCGCTCAAACGCTATCTGGTGCGGAACGTGGAGACGAAGCTCGCGAGGGCTCTGATTGCCGGGGACGTCCGGGACGGGGCGACGGTCACGATCGGAGTTCGGGATGGAGCTCTGAAGTTTACCTTCGAGCAGGGGCCGCGTTCCGCCGTCGGGACCATGAAAACATCGGAAACATCCGCTTGATGAACCGTTTTCTCGCCCCCCTGCATGACCGGGGACGACCGCAAAGAAGGTCGTCCCCATTTCTATGGAAGCGCTGATTAAAACAAAAATGCATATTTTTCCAAAGAGGAGTATGCAAAACATCTATGGGCAAAAATCTCCAGCGCTTCCCTAAAATTTAACATGGGGGCTTCGCCCCCTGATGAAGCCCCTAAGCGACCGACACGGCTCGTACCTCGCCGGTCGTCTGCTTAAAGCCCCCACG